>JBKPQI010000225.1:0-4325 GCA_046733975.1 Verrucomicrobiota bacterium | reverse complement strand
ATTGCGACGCGTGATGACTACATCTTTGTTCCCGGCAAAGCGTCGTTGCTGTCGCAAACATTTAACCGGGATCTGCTGGTTTCGATTGAGAGCGAGGGCGCCAGTCAGTTTATCAAGCTAAAGCTCGGCGCGAAGCCGACCAAAGAAGATGAAGCATGGTCGGATTGGATGATGGCAACACAACGAGCCGATCTAACTCCTGTACCTGAGGCCGACCGAATTCCGGTCCGCTATCGGGTGCAGCCGGAAGAATAGCGCAGCGCCGGCGGCTCGATCCCAGCCGGCGTGTCATCCCGAAACGCGCAGACAACGCCAGTTCGGATCGCACTGAGGGATCTCCCGGGAGGTGATGGATTACGCGATCTAGCGCGGTTAGCGCCCTTCCATAGGTGAGATCCTTCGTTTGACGCTCAGTATGACACGTTGTGCGAGGCTGGGACGCGCGCGAGCGCAACCCCGGTTATTTCTTCGCCAGTAACTGGCTGAGCACAAACTGCAGGATACCGCCGTAGCGATAGTAATCGATTTCAATCGGCGTGTCGATGCGCAACCTAACGGGAACTGAATCGGTTGTTCGGTTCGCTCGCTGAATTTCCAGCGTCACCATTTTCCCCGGTTCGATCGAATCGGACAAACCAGTAATAGAAAATGTCTCCGAACCGTCAAGCTTCAGGGTTTGGGCGTTTGTTCCTTCGGCAAACTGCAAAGGCAACACGCCCATGCCGACGAGGTTCGAGCGATGGATGCGTTCGAAGCTCGAAGCCACGACCGCCTTCACCCCAAGCAATCGCGTCCCTTTCGCCGCCCAGTCACGCGATGATCCGGTGCCATACTCCGTTCCGGCCAAAATCACCAACGGCACGTTATCCTTTTGATACTTCATCGCGGCATCGTAGATCGACATCTGCTCGCCTTCTGTAGCTGCCGCTGTCTCAGCGGCACGATTGTGCGCTCCGCTGGCGGACGCCCCGGCAGGCCTATCACCTTTCCCGAAATATTTCGTCACCCCACCTTCGCTTCCCGGCACCATCAAGTTCTTGATCCGCACATTGGCAAATGTGCCGCGAGTCATAACGAGATCATTGCCACGCCGCGAGCCGTAACTGTTGAAATCCGCCGGCTCAATCCCGCGCGACATCAAATACTCACCCGCCGGTGCGCTGGCCTTAATCGCGCCAGCAGGCGAGATATGATCGGTCGTAACAGAGTCGCCGAAAATTCCCAGCGCACGCGCGCCGACGATGTCCTCGATCTTTCCGGGCTGCATCGAGAAATCTTGGAAGAACGGCGGTTCATGAATGTAATCGCTCTTCTCGTCCCATTGATAAATGTCGCCCGCGCTGGATGGAATATCATTCCATTTCGGGTTTTGATCCGCGAAATCGCGATACAGTTTTCGGAAAACTTCCGGAGTGAGCGCAGATTGCATGGCATCGCGCACTTCTATCAAGCTGGGCCAGAGGTCGCGGAGGAAGACTTCTTTCCCGTCTTTATCCTTGCCAATTGGTTCTTTGGTGAGATCAAGGTCGACCCGACCGGCCAGCGCAAATGCAACTACCAGCGGCGGCGACATCAGGAAATTGGCCTTGATATTCTGATGCACGCGCGCCTCGAAATTGCGATTTCCTGAGAGAACCGACGCGGCGATGAGATCGTGATCATGAATTGCTTTCTCGATCTTGGGATGCAGTGGACCGGAATTGCCAATGCAGGTAGTACAACCGTAACCGACAAGATTGAATCCGAGCTGGTCCAAATATGTTTGCAGTCCCGTTTTCGTTAGGTAGTCCGAAACCACCCGCGAACCGGGCGCGAGCGACGTTTTTACTGCCGCATCGACGCGCAGCCCACGCTCCACCGCTTTCTTGGCGAGCAGACCCGCCGCCAGCATCACACTGGGATTGCTGGTGTTGGTGCAACTGGTAATGGCTGCTATCAAAACGCTGCCATGCCCGATTTTGCTCTGGCCGTGACGAAATGGATCAGCCAGCTTCAAGTCTTTGGCCGGGTCGGGAGTCGGACGATTAGACACCATCTCGAGCTTGTTTCGCTCTTCTGCCGACGCGATCTCCCCGTCATCTGTCGACGGCATCTCGCTGTCAGTCGGAGCGCTCCCGTTTAACTGCACCGAATGTTTGGTCGAAAGATCAACGTTTGCCTTTCCGTAGCCGCCGTCCTTAATCGGTTGCTGCAGGAGCGACCGGAAGGTTTGACCCAGATCAGGGAGATTGATTCGGTCCTGAGGACGTTTCGGTCCGGCCACGCCTGGCTGGACGTCGCCAAGATTTAATTGTAAGTCCACGCTGTAATCGATTTCGCCCTGGCGCGGCATGCCAAACATTTTTTGCGCCCGGAAATAATTCTCAAAAGCGGCGCAGCGTTCGTCACTTCTTCCGGTCGCACGCAAATAATTGACCGACTCCTGATCGACCGGGAAATAACCAATGGTGGCGCCGTACTCCGGCGACATGTTGCCGATGGTGGCGCGATCCGGCACGGGCAATGAGGCTGCGCCTTCACCGTAAAACTCAACAAATTTTCCAACCACCTTTTGGGCCCGCAGCATCTGCGTGATGTGCAAAACCAGATCGGTTGCGGTGACGCCTTCGCGGAGCTTGCCCGTTAAATGAACGCCGACAACTTCCGGAGTGAGAAAGTAAACCGGTTGTCCGAGCATGCCGGCTTCGGCTTCGATTCCGCCCACGCCCCAGCCGACCACGCCGAGACCATTGATCATTGTGGTGTGGGAGTCGGTCCCAACGAGAGTGTCGGGAAAATAAATCTGAGATTTGAGATTTGAATTTTCAAATGGCGAAGCCAGCACCCCTTTGGCAAGATACTCAAGATTCACCTGGTGAACGATGCCGATGCCGGGCGGGATCAGTTGAAACGTTTTAAACGCCTGCTGACCCCATTTCAAAAATTGATAACGCTCGCGGTTGCGTTTGAACTCCATGTCCAAATTCAATCGCAACGCTTGCGGTGAGCCGAAAAAGTCGACCTGCACACTGTGATCGACTACCAAGTCGACCGGAACCAGCGGCTCAATGATTTTGGGATCGCCTCCGAGGCGTTTCACCGCACTGCGCATCGCGGCCAGATCGACCACGAGCGGGACACCGGTGAAATCCTGAAGAACAATTC
The DNA here is from genome assembly GCA_046733975.1 of Verrucomicrobiota bacterium. Classification (GTDB taxonomy): domain Bacteria; phylum Verrucomicrobiota; class Verrucomicrobiia; order Chthoniobacterales; family UBA10450; genus AV69. The sequence goes on along the minus strand of JBKPQI010000225.1, from coordinate 1,181 downwards.
GGGCAACAACGAATGGAATCTCTTCGTTGGCCGGCTTCTTTGCATTCCAGTTCGCCAATGTCTCGACATCCTTGCGTCGGACCTTTTTGCCGTCGCAATTCCGCAAAACCGATTCGAGAACGATGCGGATGCTGACGGGAAGACGCGAAATTTTTCCGACACCGAGCTTTTCCAGTTCGGGCAAAGAATGGAAAAAACCTTCGCGCCCTTTTCCGGCATCGAATTTTTGCAGCGTACTGAATTCGTTATTCATTTTAGTTGTCCGTCATCCCGAGCGACAGTCGAGAGATCGCGGAATGTAACCTTTAAGATCACGCAACGGGATCCCTCGGCTTTGGCTCGTGATGACAGATGTAATCCTCATTGCAATTCGGCCAGCCTCGCCTTCACTTTGTTAAAATCCGGGACGACGCGAGCATCCTCGTCGCAATCGACATATTGGATGACGCCAGCGCGATCAATTACATAGGTTGCACGTTTCGGGACGCCAGCCATGCCGAGTCCGATCTGCGGAAGAAAGCAATCGTAAACAGCGTCGTACATGCGCGCGACCTGGTGTTCATAATCGCTCAGCAGAGTGACGGCGATACCTTCTTTCCGGGCCCAGGCTTCCTGCGCGAAAGGATTATCTCCGCTGATGCCATACACCGCGGCATTCATCTCGGCGTAGGCCGCCAGATCGGAGCTGACACCGCACATTTCGGTCGTGCACGTGCTGGTAAACGCCATTGGAAAGAAGGCGAGCACAGTGTTCCGTTTCCCGAAATTCTCACTCAAGCAGATCTGTTTGGGTCCGTTTGTAGCCTTCGTTGGCAGAGTGAAATCGGGTGCTTTCGTTCCTACTGAAAGTGGCATGAACGATTCAGTATAGAAGCGACAGTTGTCCGGTCAAAAAGATCGCGAAAACGCAAATTGCTCACGGTGGATTAACAGTTCACGGTGAGCCCCAATGGAAGCGTTCTGGTGGCTGGTCGCGGTCGTGGTAATGGCGCTGGGGTTAATCGGCACCGTCATCCCTGTAGTTCCGGGAACGAGTATTATATTTGCAGCAGCGGTGATTCATTGGGTCGCTTTGGGCCGAGATCGAAGCCTTGGTTGGAGTGCTCTCATCGCCATGCTTCTGCTCACGTTATTCACGTACGCGATCGATGCTGCGGCGGGGTACCTTGGCGCGAAGCGTT
>JBKPQI010000224.1:0-10471 GCA_046733975.1 Verrucomicrobiota bacterium | reverse complement strand
CGATGATTTTTCGAATACAGATGACGTAATTGAAACACTTGGCTGGTGATGGGCTGGCACGAATCAAGCGCTGGGAGCATCTCGATTAAATGACCAAGCGCGCCAAATTGTAGGGTGGCGATTTTCGCCGCCGCCCCTTTTTGGTTGGCGGCATGAATGGCCGCCCGACAATGAATGCCGGGCCGCTTCTGCCAATTCTCCTCCAACAGCGTCGAAGGTTCAAAATCCGAAGCCCGACAACGACGATGCTAAGCGAGGAAGGATCGTGCAACGAATTGAGTCTCCTTCGTCATTGTGGGCTAATTCGTTATTGGTCATTCGTCATTTTTTACGGATAGTAGACGTTGGACGTCCGATTCTTTGTGAAGAATCCAGTATCTAGAATCCAGCATCCAAGATCCGCACTTATGCCCGGTCAACCCAAAATCGTTCCGCTCGAGGGTGAAATCGATCTGCACGTTTCGCCGCGTGTGACCAGCACGCTTAACGCCGCGGTCAAAGCAAAACCCCGTAATCTCGTCGTCGACATGGAACACGTCAGTTACATCGATAGTTCCGGGCTGGCGGTTCTGATTGAGGCCATGCAAAAGGTTGAAAAGTACGGCGGCAAATTCGCTCTCACCGGTTTGCAGGAAAATGTGAAACCGATTTTCGAAATCGCGCGGCTCGATCAGGTCTTCCAGATTTATCCGGACGTCGACTCTGCGTTGTCGCGCGAGTAAGGGTAGAGCAGCTACGCCGGCGGCTTCGGTGAGCCGCCCTCGCCCGACCGCAACAAAACGTGCAGCGTGTGATCGACGTTGCGCGAGAGATCGAATTGCGTCGCACGCTCGAGCAGGGCCGGGCGGGCGTTTAAACGGCGGGATTCGTCGCTCCAGAAATCCAGGGCTCGACTTAACCCATCGATGTCATCTGCTCGCTCCACAATGGTGCCGTGCACCTTTGACTCGATAATCTCGCTGCAACCATTGGCCCTGGTCGTGATCACCGGTAAACCAGCGGCCATGGCTTCCAGCGATGCATTGGAAAAAGGATCGTAAATTGTTGGCAAAATGAATATGTCCGCTGCCGCCAGCGGCAATCGCACATCTTCCAGCTCGCCGAGGAAAGTTACGCTGCTCGACCGATATTTGCGCCGACTTCCACGCCCGCCTACCAGTAGTCGCACTCCCGTTTTTTCCGCAGCCGCCAAAGCAAAGCGCAGCCCCTTGCGTTCCCAACCAGATCCGAGAAAGAGCGCGGCAATCTTATCGCTGCCGATTTTCAATTGTGCGCGTGCTCTGGCGTGCTTCAGGGGTGCCGGACCAAACTCCGAAACGCGCACCCCGTTCGGAATGACATCAATGGCGCCAGCGGCGAAACCGTAATAACGCACAATTTCGTCGGCAACCATGGCCGAGTTAGCAATCACACGCCGCGCGCCACCTTCGCCGAGCAATGCTTTTTCCAGCCGCGAGATAACATCGTGTTTACGATTGAGCCGGCGGCCGATCCTTTGCAGCAGATTCTGAAACTCTGCTCTGCGATCGAGCCATGCTTGATGCACACCGTCTCCGGCGCGGAAAAAGTCGCAGCGCCAGATGCGTTCCAGACTTACCACCAAATCACAGTGTTTCGAGGGGTTACTGCGCTCGAGTTCGTCGGCAAAGGCGATCGGATCATTGGCGCGAAGGCGGATAATCCGGCCAATGGACCATTCTTGCTCTGGCCAATCCAGAGTGGTAAAAAGAGTTGTCTCGTGGCCGGCTGCGACTAGCGCACCGGCGACGCGCCGCAAATATGTTTCCGCACCGCCGCTCGGCGAAAAACCGCGCCGGACAAATCCAATGTTCAGTTTCTCCGTCGACTTTACTTGCACGTTGTAAGCACAATAGTTGTCCGCATGTCAGGTGAAACCTTAAACGCCACCGCGCCGCCGCCGATGGCTGCGCGAACGGCACGGTTACCAAAGAGTTTACTCTACTCCATCTTCGCGCGCATCGGCGGCTGGGGTCTCGACACGGACGCCTTTGAAACATTGCGCGCATCATATCACGGCGGATTCCTGGGCAAAGCGATCGCGTATGATAATCGACAGGAGGAAATTCCGGCGTCGAAAATCCGGTCGTTGCGCTGGCACCCGGTTCGCCTGCTGTCTTCGCTCGACCGACCTTATTATTACGGCGCCAAGAAGAAATATCTGGATTGGATCGCATCGCGCCAGCTCGCGACGGGACGTTACGACTTGTTTCACAGCTGGTCTGGCGATTGTCTGGAATCGTTGCACGTTACGCATCGCATGGGAATTCCATCAATCGTGGAAATTCCCACCTGGCACCGTGATTTTGCCGAGCGCGTCGCGCCTCGAACCGAACCGCGACCTTCCGGGCAACGCACTCCCATCGGGCGCTGGAAAAATGAACTTGTGCTCCGCTCGGAACGTTCGCTCGAAGAATACGATCTCGCCACTCTCCTGCTCGTGCTTTCAGAAAAAGCCGCTGATACTTTCCGCCAGAGCGGTTTCCCAAAGGAAAAGCTTTTTTACCTTCCGCGCGGCGTCGACGTCGAACGCTTTAAACCGGCGACGCCCCCCTCGCTTTTTCGCGCGATTTTTTCCGGCGCGCTCATCGAACGCAAAGGAATTCATCACCTGCTCGAGGCCTGGCATCGGTTAAATTTGAAGAATGCCGAACTCTGGCTGCTTGGCTCCGTGCATGAACAAGCAAAGCCGCATTTGAAGAAATTCTGGCGCGACAACATTCGCGTCGTCGGATTTGAGCGTGAGGTAGAAAAATATTTGAACCAGGCGACGATTCATATCTTTCCCTCGCGGCTGGAAGGGAGTGCCAAAGTCACCTACGAAGCAGCGGCTTGCGGCTTGCCCCAGGTCGTCACGCGCGAGGCTGGGGACGTGGTGCGCGACGGCATCGATGGCATCATCGTACCGCCGGGAGATGTCGATGCGATTGTAGCGGCCATTGAACATTTTTACCGGCATCCGGAGGTGGTAGCAGACATGGCTGTCGCCGCCCGGCAGCGGGTAGTGGAAAATTTTACCTGGCATCATTTCCGGGAGCGACTGCTTGGCGCTTACGAGCGGGCGATGGGAATGCTCTAGCGACGACAGTGAGAAAAGTCGGTGGTCATAGACCGCCGCTACAGTCATTCCGAGCGAAAGTCGAGGAATTCCGCGGACCTTGCCTTAAAGTTTGCGCACCGGGATCCTCGATTGCGCTCGGGATGACCAAATTTAGTGAAAATCCTCCTCATCCAGCTCCGCCGCATCGGCGATCTCATTTTAACGACGCCGGCAATCTCGGCGTTGCGTGAACATCTGCCAGACGCACACATTTCACTAGCTGTCTCCCACGAAGCCGAATCGCTTTTGCCCGCGATTCCGGGATTACAAAAAACGTTCCTAACGAAACGTCGATTCCGGGATTTATCAACCGGGATGCAAATTCGTCACGCCGCTTTCGACTGCGTGATCGATTTCACGCGCAACGATCGTTCGGCCTGGCTCGTCGTCATCTCCGGTGCACCACGGCGAATTGTATCTGAGCGCCTGAAAGCGCGGTCGAGATTTCGCGCGCGCTTTTACAACGAGTTTGTCGACTGCGCGATGAAACAGATGCATACCATCGATTACGGTCTGGCCCTCTTGCGGCCGCTTGGAATTGTCGCCGCGGGCGGCGATCCGGTGCTGCAGTTGCCAGCGGCGGCGAAAAAGCGCGCGGCCACAATCATGCGCGAGCAAATTCACAATCGCCCATTCGCAATTTTTCATCCGGGGTCGGCCCGAAAAGAGAAGTTCTGGGAACCGGATCGTTGGAGCCAAATCATCGAATGTGCGGCTGCCGAGTTTGGGGTTTTGCCGGTATTATCGGGCGGCGTGAATGATCTTGAACGCGCACATTTGGCCGTTGTTCGAAAAAAGGTGCATACAGATGTCCTCGATCTGTCCGGCCAGCTCGATTTGCCGGCTCTGGCAGCCCTGCTCGAACGCGCGCGCCTGCTCGTCAGCGTCGACTCCGCCCCAATGCATCTGGCAAGCGCCGTCGGAACCCCGCAAGTCATTCTGTTCGGCCCGACTAACCCGTTTCACTGGCGTCCGCGAAACAGTCCGGCCGCGATCCTATTCGGCGATTCACCGGAGCCGATCCGCCAGTTCCAAGTCCGTGAAGCCAAAAGGCCAATGAACCAAATCTCGACGGCAGCGGTAATCGATGCTATGCGTTCGATGCTGTCGGCGCCAGCGGCGTCAGCCGTATGAAGGATAAAGCCGCGAAGAAAAAGCTCTCATGGCGCGAAACCATTCGGATCGCGTGGAAACCGTACCGCCGTCTTTACAGCTACGTCGTGCCATACAAATGGAGATTCATCCTCGGCCTCGTACTCGGCTGCCTTTTTGCCGGCACCAACGGTCTCCTGCCGCTGGTGATGGGCAAAGTCACCGGGACGGTTTTCCACGGCGCTGCGCCAAACGCGCAAACGCTCACTCATCGCTCTGAGCTACTCAATGCCGGCGGGTCGGTAAACTCGATTCTTGTCACCTGTCTCCTGATTCCGGCGGTGATGACCACCCGGAGTCTTCTCAGTTACGGCAGCACTTACTACATGAATTGGGTCAGCAACCGCGCCGTGACCGACATCCGGAATGAGCTTTTTCGCAAAATGATTAACCAGTCGATGGATTTTTTTAATCGCATGCAAGCCGGGGTTCTGATGTCGCGAATCAGCAATAACACCGCGGCCATGCAGGTGGCGTTGACCCAGGTCAGCAGTGATGTTTTCAAACATCCGATTACCATTGTCCTGGCGGTGGTCGTGCTGCTTTACATGGACTGGCGATTTACTCTCGCCGCTCTGGTCCTGTTCCCGACCTGCATCGTGCCGATTCAGGTCTTCGGCAAACGCGCGCGCCGTGCGATGCACGAGCAACAGGAAGACCTGGGGAAAATGTCCGTAACGATGCAGGAAACTTTTGCCGGTATCAGGGTAGTGAAGTCTTTTGCGCGGGAACAACAGCAGGAGAAAAGCTTTGCCCGCAGCACGATGCTCCAGTTCCGCAATATGATGCGGATGATCAAGGCCACCGAAATCACCGGGCCGCTCATCGAGGTTCTCGGCGCCATCGGAGTTTTCTGGGCGTTCCTTTATGTTTATGCAGCGCACTTTACCGCGGGCAGGTTTTTCGCTCTCCTCACTGGAATTTTTATTCTTTACGATCCAGCGAAAAATTTAAGCAAACTCCGGATCATCATGCAGCGATCCGTCGCGGCGATGGAGGGTATCTTTGCGATTCTGGATACCCCCGTCACGATTCAGGACGCGCCGGATGCGAAAACGTTGCAAAGTTCGGAGGGCCGGATCGACTTCGAAAACGTTACCTTCCGCTACGCCGGAACGGCCATCGACGCTCTTAGCAACGTGACGCTGAAGATCGAGCCGGCGAAAAGTTATGCGTTGGTCGGCGCCAGCGGCGCGGGCAAGAGCACGATTTTGTCGCTCATTCTTCGACTTTACGATCCGACCTCAGGCGCGGTGCGGATCGATGGCAATGATCTGCGTGGAATAACTCAGCAATCGCTGCGCGAGCAGATCGGCCTGGTGACACAGGAAACGTTTTTGTTCCACGACACCATCTACAACAATATTCTGTTTGGCCGGCTCGACGCCACCCGGGATGATGTTTATCGCGCGGCTCAGATGGCCTACGCTCACGACTTCATTCTGGCGCAGCCGAAGAAATACGACACCATCGTCGGCGACAAGGGAATGCTGCTGTCCGGCGGGCAACAACAACGGTTGGCTATTGCACGAGCGGTCTTGAAGAATGCACCGATTCTCCTTCTCGACGAAGCCACCTCTGCGCTCGATTCCGAATCGGAAAAGCAAATTCAAATGGCGCTGCAGACACTGGCGGCCGGCAAGACCGTGGTCGCAATTGCTCATCGGCTCTCAACCATTTTGTCTTCCGATCAGATCATCGTGATGGACAACGGCCGCGTGAAAGAAATCGGTACGCATACCGAATTACTGGCCAAGTCCGGCTACTACCGGCGGCTTTATGATTTGCAGTTCAACCGCGGCGTCGAACATAAGGACCCCGACGCGGAAGAATTGTTCGAGGTCGTCAGATAGCCAAGCCATTACCGTCATCCCGAACGACAGTCGAGGGATCCTGTGGCGAAAGCTTTAGGGTATCTTCCACGGGATCCCTCGACTTCGCTCGGGATGACAATGTAATTGCGTCAAACTGGATTCGAAGCCGCTCATGCGCTTCCTCATCCAGCACCGGTCGCATCTTCATTTTCGGCGGCGACGGTAAATCCACCCAAGAACGGCAACCGGCGAATCGTTTTTCATTTTGCAATACCCAGATCGGTGAAATTTCAAAAACCCGAACAAACGCGACGTTTAATCCTGCGTCCGTGTAGCCAAATCGCTCCCGCACTACGTCTACCGTGAGAATGTGCATTGCTGCCAGAGCTTCCGCGACCGTCAGCGAATCAACGCGGAAGGCTCGCTCCACCCTGGCATACCATCGAGTCGTAATACTATCGCCCGCCTCTGGCGCATTAGCCGATGTCGTGCGCAATTTTCCCACCTGTTCGTGGAAAATCGTCGGAAACAAAAAGAACTCCGCATGCCGAAAGGAAAAGCCGGCGCGCCCTTCGGCGATTCCACCTTTGCGCAAAATAACTGATTGTTCACCGCGCCCGAGCGCTTCGCACACGAGGAACCATTCCTTGAAACCCACGCTTTCCATTTCCGCCCCTGCAAATTAGCCTAGTCGCACGATGCCGTTCAACGTCGACCTCCATAGTCATACCTTTTTTTCCGGAGACGGCGTTTCCAGCCCCGAGGATTTGATCGCGAGTGCGCAAAGCAAGGGTCTGCATGGAATTGCGATTACTGATCACAACACCTGCGACGCAATCGATTATCTCCGCGGCAAGAAACTCATAACCGATGATGGGCTTCCGGTGAATGGTTTCCTTGTCATCCCCGGAGTCGAAGTCACCACCGCAGAAGGTCATCTGCTGTGCGTCGGAACAACCTTGCCGGAGCCGGGTAAGTTGAAGGGCCGGCCTGCTCGTGATGTCTGTGCACTGATTCACGAACACGGGGGCCTCGCGATTCCGCCGCACCCCTACGATCTGTTTCGGGCCGGAATCCGTTTCGCCACCCTCGAAACTTTACCGATCGATGCGCTGGAGGTTTTCAACGCTGCGACAACTTTACGTCGCTACAACACCTTCGCCTTCAAATACGCGCAATTGCGTGGTCTGCCGATGACCGCAGCCAGCGATGCTCATCATGCCGCGGCGGTTGGCACGGCCTACACGATTTTGAATTGCGATGAGCTTTCGGTGAAATCGGCGCTCGCGCAGATCGTCAAGAGCAACGAGCTCAACCAGCGTTATCTCACTCCGCGGGACAGCATGCGCAAGACGTGGAACAACTGGCTGCGCTTGCGGCGAAAAAAAAAGCTTCCCGAGATCACCAACCGCGACCGCGAGTAATTCATCCTGGCAGCGCACCGCGCCTCGCGCTATCTGGTCATCCCGAGCCGCAGCCGAGGGATCCCGTCGCGAAGCTTAAAGATAACTTCCTCGGGATCCCTCGACTCACGCTCGGGATGCCGAAGTTGCGGAACGCAATGCGCCACATGCGAGACGGGTGCGTTGCCCGCCAGACGCGCAACGCTATAACAGGTTGCGGAGCTCCTGCACATCTGTCACCGGCGCTTTGCAGGTGAAATTTTCGCAGATGTAAACGGCTGGCTTACCCTCAATCGGTTTCATCGCTGCGATCGCCTCATTTTTCTCTGCCAGAAAATTTTGGCCCCCTCCTCCATCAGCCAGCAAGACGACGCCGTGTGGCACGAAATGCTTCCGTATTTCTGCCAATAATTCCCGTGTCCGTTCGTCGCCCAGCTCTCCCGCAACGACAATCTGCCGCGATGCGGTTTCAAGAAAATCAAACGCGACCAGCATTCCCGGCAGCGCGCTTGGAAAATGCATTATCTGTCGCGCAAACGCGTTCACGGTTTTTCTTGCGCGGTCCAACAGATTTGAGTCATTCCGTATCGCCGCCAGCCGCGCCAGATTCAATGCCGCCACCGAACTGGCTGCAGGTTCGGCGCTGTCGTTCTCTTCCTTCAGGCGCAGCAGGATGCTGCTGTCCTGGCCGGTGACAGTGAAATAGCCGCCGGCCTTGTCATCCCAGAAAAGCGCATCCATCTGGTCTTGCGATTCGAGCGCGAACTTGAGCCAGCGTAGCTCGAATGAGGCCTGATAAAGGTTGATCAAACCTTGAATGAGAAAGGCGTAATCATCGGCGAATCCTTCAGTTTCCCCACGGCCCCCCCGATAGCTGCGAAATAAAATTCCACGCCGTTCATCATAAAGCTTTGCCCGAATAAACTCCGCTGCTCGGATTGCGCTTTCGAGATACGATGCGTCATCCAGCACCTCGGCAGCACGCGCTAAAGCAGAGATCATCAACCCATTCCATGCGGCGATGATCTTATCGTCCAAGTGTGGACGAGGACGCTTGTTGCGGATGGAAAATAACCTGGCGCGGCTTCGGGCTAACGATTCCTGGACTTTTTCGGCATTTTTGCCGTCGACCGCGAGAGCTTTTTCGGTTGGCCCCAAAGACTCGCCACGGCCAATCGGTCCGGCGGCGGAAGGGATGCCTGTGCGACGGATCAAGATATTTTTGCCGCGCAGCTCGCCATGCGGGTCAGCTCCGGCTGGAACATTGCCGTTTTCTTCCACGCCAAAGTAAGAGGAAAAGATCGGCGCGTCGTCACCGAGCGCTTCGTCGATCTCCTGTTTTGTCCAGACGTAAAACGCGCCTTCCGCCGTTTTGTGCTCACCGGGATCGCCGATCCCGGCTACAACAGGGCTATCAGCGTCTTCCGCTGAATAGAATCCCCCTTCCGGCGAAGTCATGTCGCGCCGCACATAGTCGAGAACGTCGCGCGCGTTCGCGGCGAAATCACCCTCACCGGTTAACTGGAACGCGTCGAGATAAGCGCTTGCCAATTGCGCCTGGTCGTAAAGCATTTTTTCGAAATGCGGCACATGCCAGTGGCCGTCCACCGAATAGCGATGAAATCCGCCGCCAAGGTGATCGTGAATTCCTCCAGCTGCCATTTTCCGCAACGTCAGCAAAACCATATCCAAGGCATGCTGCCCGGAATCGAAATCCGAGTTCCGCGCATGAAACCGTGTCAAAAAGTCGAGCGCGACGGGCCGCGGAAATTTTGGGGCGCGACCGAAACCGCCCTCGTGCGCGTCGAACGTCCGCGCGAATTGCTGATACGCGGCGTCCAGAACGGAAGGATCGATTGTCGCCGACCCCTGTTCCTGCACCGCCACCTCGCGCAACGCAGTAATAATGTTCGCGCCCTGCTTTGAGATCTTTTCGCCATTGTTTTTCCAGGCTTCCGCTATGCCCTGCAAAACTCGCCTGAAGGCAGGCTGACCAAACCGCTCCTCGGGCGGAAAATATGTTCCGCCAACGAACGGTTCCAGTTCGGGAGTAAGCCAGACGCTCATGGGCCAGCCGCCACCGCCGGTTGTTGCCTGGACAAACGTCATGTAAACGCGATCCACGTCCGGTCGCTCTTCCCGGTCGACTTTGATGTTCACAAACTCGCGATTCATTATTTCCGCGGTGGCAGGATCCTCGAAGGATTCGTGCGCCATGACATGACACCAATGGCAGGTGGAATAACCGACCGACAAAAAAATCGGTTTGTTTTCCCGGCGCGCTTTCTCAAACGCTTCGTTCCCCCACGGCAACCAGTCGACCGGATTATGCGCGTGCTGAAGCAGGTAGGGTGACTTTTCCTGGCCGAGCCGGTTTTGATGCTTCGTCATGGTTTAGTTTCAAAGTCAGTCCATTTTAAGCAAGACCGGGCACTCGTCATTCAAATCGCTACACCATTACCTACCGCGTTGTAGCGGCGCTTGTATCAAGCGCCGAACCAAGTAAAAAAAGGCGGTCGCCGCGACGACCGCCTCTACAACGCTTGGTTGAATGGACACTTCGCACCTCATTCTCCTTTTTTCCGCAGTCGCCGTGATCGCGTTCCTCTATTCCTCGGTTGGGCACGCAGGCGCATCGGGGTACATCGCAGTGATGACACTGTTTGGACTTGCGACGCCGGTCGTCCGTCCGACGGCGCTGGTGTTGAACATTCTGGTTGCGACCATCGGGTCTTTCCAGTTTTGGCGCGCCGGGCATTTCTCCTGGAAATTGTTCTGGCCGTTCGCGCTTCTCTCAGTTCCGGCTGCTTACTTTGGCGGTTATCTGCAATTGCCCGCTCGGATTCTGAAGATCATCATCGGACTCGTGCTGCTCTTTTCCGCAGCGCGATTGTTTTTCCGGCGCGGCGATCCGAGCGAAACTGTTTCACCGCCTTTGCCGGCGTCGCTCGCAGTTGGAACGGGAATTGGCTTCCTCTCCGGTC
>JBKPQI010000223.1:0-11536 GCA_046733975.1 Verrucomicrobiota bacterium | reverse complement strand
GCCCAGAAATCGAAATCGGCGTTGAGCCGATCGCCGGCAGCATCGAGCGCGGTGGATCCGGTGATGCCGCTATAAGCGTCGGCCGCGTCGACGAAAGCTGCTTTGAAAGCGGGGAAATCTTTTAAGCTCCCAGCGCTTCTGAGCGCCTGCTCCACCACGAAAAGCGCATCGTAAGCGGAAAGAGCGAAGGCATCCGGGGCGACCCCGGTTCGTGCCTCAATCTCGTTAGCAATCGGTTGCCACAGATTCTGCAAAGCAGGGTCAAGTCCGAACGTTGGGTTCGGATAATAGGCGCTCGCAGCGAAGGCGGCTGCGCTCGCATCACCGGTCAATGCCGCGGAAAGCGCGACCCCATCGCTTCCATACCAGCGCGTGGAAGAAAGAGTAGCGTTAGCTGACGCGCTGTGAAACACGCCGACGATCTCGTCGAACGCAGCCGAGTAAACCGCAACACTGTTTGGATCGGCGCCGGCGGTCAGCAGTGATTGAATTTGGGAAGCGACCGCTGTGGTCGCTGCGGAAAAATCGGTTGTGGTTGCCTGGTATTGGAAACCGGAGGTGACAGTGCCGCCGAGATTCTCGAAGGCAGCTTTGACCGAATCATGCAAGCCGTTATTACCGGCATCGTTTCGCCACAAAGGCACAATGGAGTGAATGCCATCGTGCTGCATGAGAGCTACCACTGCTTCCGCTTCCCGTTTGTCGTTAGGACAGAAACGAAAGATGTTGTCGCCAGCGATGGCGAGGGAGGATGCGGTGCTGCCCTGACTGATGATCAAAATGTCGTGGGTGTCAGCGTAAGGTTTGATCATCGCCACCTCGGAGCTTGTTTGCGGTCCGATAATGATTTGGACCCCGCATTTATCGAGGTCCTGAATCGCAGCCAGAGCTTTCACCGGATCCTGCTGAGTATCACGAACCAGTAAGTGAAACCGATACCCACCGCGATTGGCCCTGGCGTCGGCGTCGAGCTGGTCCGCGGCAATTTCGAGCGCGGCTACCGTATCTTGGCCGAGGGAGCTCCCGGAGCCGGTTAAGGAAGCGAGGACACCGATCTTAAACACCCGGTGCGAATGGGCAGACGGTTGTGCGCCGTGGAGCGGATTGACTGCCCCAAGCAAGAATGTGCAAACAGCGGAAAAAATCAGACGGCTCTTCATTGCATGACCATGGCACGTTCTGGAAATTCTGAAAAGTTCAAAACGAAAATAGCAATGCTTTTTCCGTCTTTGACGGGAGACAAAAACCCGGCCGCCCCCGCCGTTGATCAATCTTTGTCACTTCATCAGATGCAGGTAAGGTGCGGCCTTATGCCGAAACAATATTCCGCCCCGCCGCCGATGACGATTGATTCTAACAAGAAATACAATGCTGCGCTGAACACGTCGCGGGGTGAAATCGTGTGCGAACTCTTTGCCAAAGACGCGCCGAAGACAGTAAACAATTTCGTGTTCCTCGCCCGCGAGAAATTTTACGACGGCACTGTATTTCACCGCGTCATCAGCGATTTCATGATTCAGGGCGGCGATCCGACAGGGACCGGCCGGGGCGGACCGGGATACAAGTTCGAAGACGAACGCAATCTGCAGAAGCATCAGGTCGGCAGTTTGTCGATGGCAAATGCCGGGCCCAACACCAACGGCAGCCAATTTTTTATCACTCACGTCGTGACCAAGTGGCTCGATGGCAAACACACCGTATTCGGCAAAGTGGTGAAAGGTCAGGAAGTGGTGGATTTGATTCAGCAGGGTGACGAACTCATTGGGGTAACGATTAGCGAGGGGTAGCCCCGAAGACCGGATACAAAAACCGACGGTCATAGACCGCCGCTACAGGTTATGCCGGCAAGCCGTGGCGCGCCATCTGTTCCATTTGCTCGCAGAAACGATCGAGTTCGCCAAGGGTAGTGTAGACATTGGGAGTGATCCGAATTCCCTGGAACTCTTCGTGCATGATGGGCACGGCAAAAATGTGGTGCTTGTCGAATAGATATTTGGTCAATGTTTCCGAATTCGTACCCTCGATTTGGACGTTCGCGATGGCGCAGGATTGACTGGGATCAAACGAAGTGTTGAACCGGATCTTCGGCACGTCTTTCAGCCGATTCATCCAGTAACGTGACAGGTACCGTAGTCGGGCTTCCTTCCGTTTGCCGCCGATGCCATTGTGGAAAAGGAGCGCCTCGCCGATCGCGAGCTTGGGCGCGGCGGAGTGAGTGCCAATCTCTTCAAACTTGCGGATGTCGGATGTTTCCTTCGCTTCCGCGGCCATGAGCGGCCAGAGCTTTTCGATCTTGTCGCGCTTGACGTAAAGCATGCCGGTTCCTTTCGGCGCATAGAGCCATTTGTGCAGACTGGTGCCGAAGTAATCGCAACCGAGATCGCTTTGCTTAAACGCGAACTGTGCAAACGAATGCGCGCCATCGACAACCGTCTCAATCCCGCGAGCCCGCGCCATGTCGCAGACTGCTTTCACCGGCGTGATCTGGCCGGTGATGTTGATCATGTGGGAAATCAGGATGAGGCGGGTGCGAGCGGTAATTCCTTTTTCAAAGGCAGCACTGATCTCGTTAAGGTTCTTCGGCGGGATGGGAACTTTAATGAGATTGAGCTTGAGGTTTTCGCGTTTCTCCCGCTGCCGCAAGGTGGTAAGCATGCGCGGGTAATCCTGGGTGGTGGCAAGAATCTCGTCGCCGGACTTGAAGTCCATGCCCATGAGCAAAGTCTCGAGCGACTCGGACGCGTTGCGGGTGATCGCGATTTCTTCCCGATCACATCCGAAGACTTCGGCCAGACCGGTGCGAATGGTCTCGCATTGGGGCTCGAGAATTTGCCACATGGTGTAAGCGGTGGCGTCTTCCTGTTCCCAGATGTAACGCACGAGCGCTTCCGTCACGATCCGCGGGCTCGGTGAAACGCCGCCATTGTTCAGGTTGATGATGCCGCGCGTGACGCTGAACGACTTTTGGATGGTAGACCAGTACTCTTCATCAGTCGCTGCTTCGTCCGGGGTCAGATGCGCGATACTGTTGGTCGCGGCTTGAATGGTTCTTAACAATGATCCGACGGTTGCTGAAGAAATCGCGGCCAGGCCGAGGCTTTTGCCGGCAAAAGAGAGAAAATCGCGACGAGTGTGCACGACGGAAAGTAGAATGGAGAACGGACAGAGTAGAAAGGAGAAAAGCGTCCATGACGGCAGATGAACGTGAGATAATCGCGGGACTGGATGAGATTTTGCGATTGGAAAAAGTCCGCGTGTCGATTCAACCAATCGCGGAGCGGGTACGCGCTAAACTTTGTCGAGAGACCGGCGCGCTAATGGCTTGGGAACCAATTCCTTTAACGATTTACGGCGGCACTCTTCCTGACACGATTAAATCAAGCTGGGTTTTTGTTTTGCGGGCCGGCGCCAACACCGGCGCCGAGCGCCACCCCAATAGTCATCAGCGGATGATGTCGTTCCAAGGATCAGGGGACATGCAGATATGGAGCATGGAGCATGGAGCTGGGAGCGAGGAGCGAAAGGACAGCCGCCTCGCCGAGCCAAGTAAGCCAAAAGTCACAGGTCAGTGGAAATCGAACATGCTGATAAGCGATCCGGACGCACCGCTGGAAAAAAGATGGATTTCGATCTCGCAGAATGTCTGGCATCAACCGGTTATTTCGAAAGAGGAAGACTGGATAGTGGTATCGTTCCACACAGTGCCGGCCGACGAGCTGATTGAAGAGCGCCGAGAACACGAGCGGACGAAACAGATGCGGTACCTCGAATAACGCAGGTAGCAGCTAGAGCATTTTAACGTAGCCCAGCAACGGTTTATCTATGCCGTAGCTTCTTTCGAACGAGCGCGCCAGTAGATCAAGCCGCCTATCACAATGAATCCGAGCGCGCCGCCAATGACCTTCACCCGAAACAAGAGAGTGTCTCCTATATCGGGCGGAGGGGTGGTCGCGATAATCATCGCAAACAAGGTGACAACCATGCCGCTCACACCGGTAACCCACCCACCAATCGCTCCTCCAGGGGCGAGAACAACTTCGTCGGAGTTCTCATCCCGTCGACGATGAATCAGAAAGACGAGGAACAAGTAAAGGTAGGGGATGAAATAAATGAGAATCTGCGTGTCGAGCAGGATTAGATAGACGTCCTCGACCTTCGTCCCCTTCCCAATTACGGAGAGCAACAGAAATATTGTCGCGAGGATCGCCTGAACCAGGATCGCGACATACGGCGTGTGCCACCGCGGGTGCACCGCTCCGAAAGATTTCGGGAAATAGCGATCCAGCCCGATAACGAACGCGACTCGTGCCGGCCCGATCAACCAGGCGCCCATGCTGCCGAGATTCCCGATCGAGTAAAGCGCGGCGCAGAGCGGGGCGATCCAGCCCAACGTCGGGGAAATCTTGTCGGTGCCGGCCTTAATCGCTTCGAGAAATCCTGAAACTACGTTAACGTCCCTGTTAGGCAGGTGCCACAGCACCGCGGCTGTTCCGGCAACATAGGCGACCGCAATCAACGGCGCGGCGATGAAAATCGAGCGAGGCAGATTGCGTCGTGGGCTCTCGACCTCGTCAGCCATGGTCGAGGCCAACTCGAGCCCCGCAAAGGCGAACGCGATCGAAGCCAGCAGGTTCAACGCCGGCAAATTGTTCAGGTCAGGCTTCAGCGTTGCCGCGCTGAGTTCATTGGCCGGTGGACCCGTCATGGCGCCGTAAATACCAAGGAGAATCAAAATGAGCCCGGGGACGTAGGTGCCGATGCCGCCGGCGTTTTGCAACCACTTGCCCGTTCTCAGGCCGACTACGTTTAGCAGGACAGCGAGCCACAGCGTACCCAGCGTCACTGGCAGCACGAACGCCCAATTGTCACTCAGCCCGTCACTCCTCTTTCCGAAGATAAAAGTAGCGATAACTGCCGCCGAGATCAGCAGGTTCGGATAATACAGGACGTTGTTGATCCAGTAGCACCAGCCGCACAAGAACCCGTGACCTTCGCCCAGCGCGCGTTTGGTCCAAAAATAGATGCCGCCCTCTTTTGGAAATCGCGACGACAGCTCGATCACAGCCAGTCCCTGCGGAATGAAGAAGAAGACGGCGGCGATCAACCACATCACCAACGACCCCGGACCGAATTTCGCCGTTGTCCCAACGTGCCTCAGACCCAGCACGGCTACCAGATTGAATAGAACCAGATCGCGCAACTTGAGAGCGCGCACGAGCTGCGGCCTGGTTTCCATCATCTCCGAAGTCTCCTTTCTGCAAATCTCCTTATCGCTGCCATCTTTGCCCATCCGCGCACCTGATGGCATAAGTAATCGTAATCAACGAGGCCAGGGTGGCGGAATTGGCAGACGCGCCAGACTTAGGATTCCAAAATCGGTGAATTCAAAATATTCCTTTTCATTGCAAAAAGCGACCGTTTTACGAGGGGAAAACGGCTTTTTCAGCTTACAAGTCGTGTTCTACGAAGGGCGAGTAGAAACATCGTCATTCTAGCACAAATTCTAGTACAAAATCACCACAGCGGCGGCAGACTTTGTCTACTGGGCGCGCACTCTTAGTCTGGCGAAAAGCAGCTAAATCCTAAACGTTTTACCGTCACCCTCTCCGATGGAAAAAAAATCCGCACATCTGAGCAATGTCAGTGTCCTGGTCGAGCTGCCTGCCGCGAGAGAATACAAAGCGCAGCTTAAAGCTGCGACGGAAACAAAGCGTGGAGTCACTCCCGAAATTCTAGCTGGTTCGAAAAGTGCAAAACACGAGGCTTGTACGTAGTCCTCGCCGCCTGCGCCGGGCTGGGGGCCGCTGGCGACGTCAGCCGTCCAACGGAATCGTTGCTATTCAGTAGGCGATTATCGGATCGGTAAATGTGATCCTCACCGGCGCAGACCTGCGACGGCAACTGCGGTTGGACCAGGAAGTGTTATCGACTTAACCACGCTACTGATAGTGCCAATGCCCTGAATAGAACCGTTTGAATTCATTGTCCCCGCACGAACCTGAGCAATAGGCGCAATCGACGTTGTTCCCAAGTTTTACCGCCCGTGTG
This sequence comes from Verrucomicrobiota bacterium, assembly GCA_046733975.1. Classification (GTDB taxonomy): domain Bacteria; phylum Verrucomicrobiota; class Verrucomicrobiia; order Chthoniobacterales; family UBA10450; genus AV69. The sequence continues at coordinate 5,488 of JBKPQI010000223.1, read as the reverse complement.
AAATCGGCCACGTGTGTCGCGGGCTGGCAGGCATTGTCGACCAAACCTGGCTGGGATATATCCTCACCGGTCAAGGCCTGGTCCTGACGAGCCAACACGTAATTGTTACTGAGGACATATTGATTGGTGCCGGCGTGGACTAGTGACCCGAGCGTGCCACTGCAACAGAAACACCACGGTTCGTCCGCACCCGATGGATCAGAAAGAAAACTACTGCGGCATTGATCATCAGCACAACTGAACGGAGGGCGGTGAAATCCTTCATCAGCTCGTAAATCTCTAGCGGCATCAGCGAGCTTGTGACGATGATGGTGAGCCACTCCGCCCAGCGTTGCCGGAGAAGAAGGCCTGTCCCCTCAGTGAGGAACAATAAAGCGTAGGCTGCTCCCAGCGCGCTTAATTCCTCTAGCTCTTTCGTATGGACCAGTTGTAACTTGCGCAGAAGCGTGCCGATGAACCGATTATCGGGATCGAGCCGCAACTGATCGAGCCAGTGTTCAACTTCTATCGCCACATTCTTGTGCAGCAGAGTCAGCGCACCAAACGCCAGCGCCAAAAGCAGCGCACCCTTTAAGAATTTGAAAAGTGCAATCGCGAGGAGGGCTCCGTCACCGCGAGAGCGAGATCTCTGTGTAGCAGCCACTTCAAGGTTGTCGCCGGTTCATCGTGCGCTGGCCTTATTCGCGCCGTCGTAATTCGGCCGCGAAGACTGCGTAGTTCTGCGCGACCAATGATTAGCCAAAAAATGAACCGAGAAAACATTCAAATATTCCGCGGATTTACACTGCAGCCTCTGCGTGAAGTCGAGTGTAGATACGGTCTTCTTTCCTGAATGGGACTTTCTTTAAATGATCGCCGTATCCGTCAAAATCCTAGACTGCCCCGACTTGGATTACTTCGGTCAAGTTTTTACTTGATCACACCGCCAAACGATGACGCAATATGGGGCACTGAAAGGAAGAACTCTATGCTTTGGACTATAATCGTCATTCTTGTCGTGCTTTGGCTTCTCGGATTCATTGGCCACTTTGGTGGCGCTCTCATCCATCTTCTCCTCGTGATTGCCGTTGTCATTCTGATCATTAATCTGGTGCAAGGCAGACGAGGTCTCTGAGCGAGCTAATCTCGCTCTAATTTTTCAGGACGAAACGCCGCATGTCTGACAGGCGACCTGTCCAATTTCCAAGGACGTCCGCGCGACACCGATATGTAAGATTTTTCCGACAAGTGTTTCCGGCAGCCGGTAAACCCGCAGAACGAATACTCCTCAGCAGTTGATTAAAAAATACAAGATTTAGCTACCACCGTTCTTAACTCCGAAAATCAGGCTTAAGCGAGCGAAACATTTATTCGCGGTTGCCGACTCAGCGTCGGCGGCGCGTTGCGCCTGCGTTTTCCAATCTGAGACGCTGCGATTTTACTAAAGAACTCTAGCGCGCAGAACGTTCGCTCACGCGAGTCTCGGAAACGCGTTTTGAAGTGGCGTCGCGCGGCGCCTTCGACAACGACGAACTGGAGATGTCTTCGGCTCCGGCCGCCTCGAAGATTTCCTTGGCGCGATCAACCCGATCACTATCCTCCGCGTCAACTGCGACCAGAAAGTTGCCACTCTTGAGTTTTTGTTCGTAACGTTTTGCTTCGATTTCCGGAATTCCCAATCCAACCAAGCCGCCGACGAGACCGCCGGTTGTTGCACCCAGGGCTGTGCCGCTCAGTGCAGCCATGATTGGACCCGCGGCGATAAATGGGCCCACGCCCGGAATAGCAAGCGCCCCGATGCCAGCGAGCAGACCGAGAACGCCGCCGGTGACACCACCTGCAGTCGCGCCGGTGGCGGCGCCTTCAGGCGCCTTACTAGCTTTGACGTGACCGAAGTCATGCTTGCCTCCGGTATCAGGCATCAACACGGAAATTTCCGAAGCCTCGAAACCGGAATTTTGCAGATTGTCTACGATTTGCTCCGCTTGCGAAGCGGACTTAGCGATGCAGAAAACTGATGATTTTGCCATATGTGTATGTGTGTGTAGTTCGATTTTAATTGTTTGGGTTAATGTGATTCTTTGACTTCGAGTTGGTTATCAATCTTCGCCCCGCCAGCAGCAGCCGCCGCGAGTTGTTCTATTTTTGTTTTCTCTTCCGAGTTATTGACCGGGCCACGAAGCGTAACCACTCCTCCAGTGGTAATGATCTTCACGTTCTTTGCAGTCATCGTAAGTGAAGAATCCTTTACGATGGCGCGTCGAATGTCAGCGGTGATTTTAGTGTCCTGCGAGCTATTCGATTGATCGCCAGACGTTTTAGTTTCACCGGAACGATCGCGCTCGTTCTTACCCGAGTTATCGGGTTGAGTTTCCTGCGCCACGGACGCCAAAGCGAGGATGGAGATGCAGACTAAAGATAGTGTTATTCGTTTCATTTTATTTGTTCATGCCGACGAAAGGCCGACAACAGCTGAAACGTGGCTGCCAATGGTCATGGTTCCGTTTTTCTTCGAATTCGTAAAATATATTTTTTCTTCACGACGGCCTCCTTTCGCGCAGCTTACCGAACCGCAACGGTTTAATAGGTGAGACATTGATGGTTTGATCGGTACTCTCGTCGTCCCAGTCGTCGGAGTAGTACGAGAGATTGCGTCGTTAGTTTTTCCAACCGAGCCGGGAGGGTGTTGCAACAACCATGACATCGACAAGGCTATCAAGTGGCGGAGTCGCGAACTATCAGCGATCCGTAAGGAGTATTAAACTTCGCCAGGGCGAACTAACGCATCAGGATGCGCAGACGCACTCTCCCCCCGAACTCAGCCGTCGCGCTCCATGGTATCTGGGCAATTTTGCTCCTCGCTTTCGTCGTTGCTGCACTTTATTTCGGCCGCACAGTTTTTATACCGATCGCGCTCGCCGCGCTCATCACATTCCTGTTGTCGCGATTAGTTAGCCGGTTGGAGAAGTGGATCGGCAGAGTGGCATCGGTGCTCTTGTGCGTAATAGCAGCCTTCACCATCATCGGCACGGTTAGCTGGATTGTCGGTCAACAGGTGGTCGATCTCGCTGGGAATCTGCCGCAGTACCAGGAAAATATTACGCGCAAAATTCATAGCCTTCGGTTACCTGCCAGCGGAACCTGGGCGCGCTTAGCTTCGAGCGTTGATGCCTTGCAAAAGGAAGTTATCAATGCCACTCCGACACCGTCTCCGAAGGAGCAAACCACCGACCTGCGCTCAACTAAGAGGGATGCTTCGCCAATTCCGGTGAAAATCATCGAGGGCCGGAATGCCATTCCGCAGCTCGTTCAGGAAAATATTGCGGCAGTGTTTAGCCCGATTGGCAGGGCCGCGCTGGTGTTCCTCCTTGTCATTTTCATGTTGCTAAAACGGGAAGATCTGCGGGGGCGCATGATTCGGCTCATTGGCCAGGGGCGAATTAGTGCCACCACACGCGCGATGGAAGACGCGGCTTCCCGCGTCTCGCGCTATCTGTCAATGCAATTCCTGGTCAACGCTTGCTACGGAATTTGTGTTGCGCTCGGCCTTTATTTCATCGGCCTCCCGAATGCTGTGCTGTGGGGGCTGCTCGCCGGTGTGCTGCGATTTATTCCCTATGTAGGACCCTGGGCCGGGGCAGCGCTGCCACTCATTCTTTCTTTCGCGATTTCGGGTAACTGGATCTCACCCGTCCTCACCATCGCTCTTTTTATTCTGCTGGAAGTGACAATCTCAAATTTCGTCGAGCCGTGGCTTTATGGGGCTAGCACTGGGGTTTCTCCCGTCGCTCTGATTATCTCAGCCGTTTTCTGGACCTGGCTATGGGGTCCAATTGGCCTTGTTCTATCTACTCCGTTGACAGTATGCCTCGCAGTCATGGGACGACACGCACCACGCCTCGAATTCCTCAGTGTTTTGCTGAGTGAAGATCAACCCCTCGCCCCTCACGAAGAGTTCTATTTCCACCTTCTGGCGCTGCGCGGCGAAGGCGCGGAAGAATTTGCAGAAAACTTCGTCGAGACTCACTCGCTCCAGGCGCTCTACGAGAACGTCCTGCTTCCCGCGACCAGCGTCGTGGAGACGGATGCGGGAAATGGGGGGATCACGGCTGATCAGCGGACCGCAGCATTGCAACGGATCCACGAGATCGTCGAAAATGTTTCCGAAGCTATACCAGCTAAAGGGGAAGAAGAGGAGCCTACCAGCGGGATAGCACCAGTTGCCGGCGCACGCGTGCTTTGCGTTCCGGCTGGCGGATACGGCGACGAACTCGCCGGTGAAATGTTGGTTCGCTTGCTGCGACGACATGGATTCAATGTCCAGAACGTGCCTGCACGGTTGAAACGCGAGGAATTTATTGCGAAAGCGGTTGAGTTTGACCCGGAGTCGGTATGCATCTCGGTCGTCCCGCCGTCGAGGGTGAGCCTGGCACGCAATGTGAACGACGCACTCCGAAGTCGCTTGGTCAGTGTAAAAACCCTCGTCGGCATTTGGGATCCCAGCGTGAAAAAGGAAAACGTAATCCAGCGTCTTCGCGGTTCCGGCGCCACTGAAGTTGCAGTTTCACTGTCCGAGGCTGTATCCGCGCTCGTTAAGATGACAGCACCGATCGCCGAGAAAATGATGGCCGCTCCGATCCCGACCGATGAACAATCGCGCATGGCAGAACTTGAAGGCCTTAACCTGCTTGACACACCTCCCGAAGAAAATTTCGACCACATTACCTCGCGGCTAACCCGCCTATTTAAGGTGCCGATCGCTCTTCTCACTCTCGTCGACAAGGACCGCCAATGGTTCAAATCGCACAAGGGCTTGCCTCAAGATCTGCAGGAGAGTCGTAGCACACCCCGCGACGTTTCGCTTTGCGGGCACGTGGTTGCAAACGATGACATCCTGGTCGTGCGCGATCTGGCGCGCGATCCTCGTTTCGCGAATAACCCATTTGTCAAAGAACGTGGGCTTCGCTTCTATGCCGGTGTGCCTTTGCACGGCCCCAACGGTCTCGCTATTGGGGCGCTTTGCATAATCGACACGAAACCGCGCGAACTCTCCGCACAGGAGCAAGAGCTTCTCCACGGGATTGCGGATGACGTTATGGAAGACATTAAACGGCGGCGCGTCCTCGACGACCACACACCTCGCGCAGTCCCGAAAAGTTAGTGTCGCCGCTCGACAGCAAACTTATGAACTTCAACCAGACTGCCGCCTCACCACCGCTATCCGCTACCCGGGCATTGCTGCCTCTAAGTCACCACGAGGTGGGCGCGGCTGAGACGTAAATTGCGTGCGCACCCCCAAGTTGTTGCAACGAAATCCCGAACAATCGCCGTGGCGGTATTCGGACGTGAAAGCGGACTTCAACACAGCCGCGCCTACAAACATGGGCCGTTCTATATTTTACGTACAGCTGAACGGTCCAGGCCGTCTACTGCGTGACTTGGCGCGCTGCTTCCGTGGTTTCCTCTTTTGCAGTTTGAGCCGCAGTGTGGCCGATCGCCTGTACGTGCT
>JBKPQI010000222.1:0-9935 GCA_046733975.1 Verrucomicrobiota bacterium | reverse complement strand
GTGCACGGTCTCGCGCGATAAGTCTTCAAACCGGAGAGTACAGGCATATTCAGCAAACTGATGGGCCAGTGATTTCGTCATAAGGAATCAGGAAGGTGCAATGTGACGGCGATTTTAACCGCGGCAAGCACCTCAATCTGTTATCCCGAGCCAAGCCGAGGGATTCCGTAATGAAATCTTGAAGGTAGCGCAACGGGATCCCTCGACTCTGCTCGGGATGACGGCATAATCTCTCCACATGAGCAAAGTCTACCCTGACGCCAAGGCGGCCCTCGATGGCATCCTACATGACAACATGACCGTTGCCGCGGGCGGTTTTGGATTGTGCGGTATCCCTGAAAATCTCATCGCGGCGGTGCACGACAGTGGCGTGAAAGGCCTGACAATCGTCGGTAACAATGCCGGCGTCGATGGTTTCGGCATGGGGATTCTATTGCCGGCGCGGCAGGTAAAGAAAGTGATGGCTTCGTATGTCGGCGAAAATAAAGAGTTCGAGCGGCAGGTTCTGGCCGGTGAATTAGAGCTTGAGCTCATTCCTCAGGGCACGCTCGCCGAACGTTTACGCGCAGGCGGCGCAGGCATTCCGGGATTCTATACGCGAACCGGTTTCGGCACGAAGCTGACCGAAGGCAAGGAAACAAAAGTTTTCAACGGCGTGGAGTATGTGCTTGAGCCCGGGATCACAGCCGAAGTCTCGTTAGTAAAGGCGTGGAAAGGCGACAAATCAGGCAACCTGATCTATCGCGAAACGTCGCGAAATTTTAACCCGATGATTGCCAGTTGCGGCAAAATCTGTGTCGCGGAAGTCGAACAACTGGTCGAACCAGGAGAACTTGATCCCGACAACGTCCACACGCCCGGAATCTTCGTCGACCGAATTATCCAAGGAGCAAAATACGAAAAGCGAATCGAATTTCGTACCGTCCAGGGCAGCGGGAGCCAGCAAAAACCGAATCCGGTTCGCGATTTGCTCGCGAAACGCGCCGCCAAAGAATTGCGCGACGGCTACTACGTTAATCTCGGGATCGGCATTCCAACGCTGGTTGCCAATTACATTCCCGAAGGGATGAACGTAATTCTGCAATCCGAAAATGGACTGCTCGGCATTGGACCATTTCCGAAACCGGGCGAAGAAGACCCCGACCTGATTAACGCCGGCAAACAAACCATTACGGCCATGCCCGGCGCAGCTTATTTCTCCAGCGCCGATTCCTTCACCATGATCCGTGGCGGGCATATCGATCTCGCCATCCTCGGCGCATTTGAGGTGACCGACAGCGGCGATATCGCCAACTGGATGATCCCAGGGAAAATGGTGAAGGGACCCGGCGGCGCGATGGATCTGGTTGCAGGCGTAAAACGTGTTGTCGCAGTGATGGAACACACTTCGAAGGACGGCGGCCCCAAAATTCTCAAGCAATGCACCCTTCCGATCACCGGCAAAGGTGTGGTCAATCTCATCATCACCGAACTGGCAGTTTTCGAAGTAAAGAAAGGCGGGGGCCTTGTCTTGATCGAGCTGCAACCGGGCGTTACCGAAGAAACCGTTCGCAGTAAAACCGGCGTGCCGTTCGAGGTCTCCCTAAAGGGCTAGAGAGATCGATCTTAAATTGTGGTCACGGCACTCTGTGGCCGTTTCGTTGGAACGCCTCGACTGAGGGAGGCGACTACAGAGCGGAGGGACGCGCTTCTGGGTTTCCAGGACGCGCAGAAGCGCGTCGCTCCGTCTTTTCTTGCGGACACAACAGGACCAAGACTGATGCCACTACAAAAGAAGCAATCATGCAGATGAATCCGCTGTTGAAGGAACCGGTATGCTGACTCAGTTCTCCAAAAATTTTCGGACCGAAATATCCGCCGATGCTCGCCATGCAGTTGATGAATCCCACTGCTGCTGCGGCGGCTGAACTGCTCAGAATTGCAGATGGCAACGCCCAAAACGATGGCAAATAAGCAATCGTTCCGAAGCCCACGAACGAGAAAATCGCGACCAGCATCACGTTCGAGTGTGGCAGGAGGAACCACGCTGCTAAAGCGAGCGCAGCGGTCAACTGGGGAATGGCAAAATGCCACCGCCGTTCACCGAACCGGTCCGAGCTCCACCCAAAGAAGAGCATGCCGCCCAGTCCGGCACCGAACACGATCGTTCCCATCCAACCAACGCGCTCCACAGTCCAGCCCGTCATCCGTTGTAGCATGGTCGGCTCAAAGAACCAAAAGGCGTAGCCGCCGGAGTAGGTAAAGAAAAGTCCAGCGGTCAGAACCAGGACAGCGGGATGACGCAACCCCTGCCAGATGGTGAGTTTTTCGACATTTGCTTTCGCCTCCCGCTCCTGCGCGAGATTAGTGCTGATCCAGTCTCGCTCGTCGGCCGTTAGCCAACGCGCTTCGCGCGGCCGGTCCGGCAAAAAAAACAGGGTTGCTATTCCGAAAATAATCGCCGGCGCGCCTTCCAGCAAAAAGAGCCAGCGCCAACCCGCCAAACCGAGCCATTGCACCTGCAATAGACTGCTAGCGATATAACCGCCAATGATGAAGCCCACGGGAATGGCGGTCATAAACCATGCTACTGCCTTCGCCCGATCGCGATCGAGAAACCAATGCGATAGATACACGATCACGCCCGGAAAAAACCCCGCCTCAGCCGCACCTAACAAAAAGCGAGCGCCTTTCAGCTGCAGTGGCGTATGCACAAACGCCGTCAAAGCCGTGAGCGCACCCCAGGTGATCAGGGTAAGCGCAAGGAGACGCCGTGCGCTCCAACGTTCCACTAAAAGCGCGCCCGGAACCTGCAGCGCAAAATAACCAATAAAGAAAATCCCACTGGCGGCGCCGAAAACGGAATCGTTTAGTCCCAGCTCGCCCTTCATTCCAAGTGTGGCGTAGGCGATATTGGTGCGATCCAGATAATTGGTGATGTAGAGCAGGAACAAAAATGGTAGGAGACGCCATGCGATGCGTGAGCGCGCGCGAGTTGCAAAGTCTGATTGCAGAAAAGCCATAATATGGGAGGGGCCTCAGTGCCCCCACCGCGGTGGACAAGGATAACGCGCGGCGGCGCGGTCACCATTTGAATTCCGCTGCACCAGTGGCGGCACGCAAAACGCCGTTATCCTGAGTAAAGCCGAAGGATCCCGATGGGCCATTTAAAGCTTTCACAGCGGGATCCCTCGACTCTCGCTCGGGATGACCGTGTTCGAAACCTTACGATTTCATCGCTTTCATTTGTACGGTTTGCTTGAATGGCCGCTGATGAAAACACGCGCGTTTGTTCTTTCGATCATCGCAGTTGCTACAATTGCGAGATTCGTTGCAGCAGCAGCCGACAAATTCGATGGCGAATTCACCGACAAAAATTTTCTGAGCGGCCAGGGGGTATTCGAATTCAGCATTCAGCAAAGCGGCAATGCGCTTAATTTCGCGTTTGACGCCGCCTACTCCGACGGCCACGGCGCCACGCCTGATGCCACCGGGGCAGGCAAAGTCACCGGCAACACCGCCCAGTTCACCTGGAAGGACAGCCAGGGCAATACCGGCACCGGCACAATCAATCTCGCCGGCGACGATGTTGTCGTCTCAATGAAAACGGTGCACGTGGCCGATTCACGCTGCCTCGTTTTCTACCGCCAAAACATGAAGCTAAAGCGAATTGGGGAGTCCAGGCATTGAGGTCCCGCTCCCATAGCCGGTCAGCCCGAGCGAAGTCGAGGGATCCCGTGGAAATTCGTTAAAGGTTTGCGGCGCGGTCCCTCGACTTCGCACGGGATGACGGCAAATCAAACCATCGGCCGGAATCGCCCGACAATCTCCTGCAACCGTTCGGTAATCTGGCCAAGGGAACAAACTTCCACCGCTTCGAGCAACGCCGGGAAACAGTTTTCACCCCGCTCAACCACGGCACCCAACTTGTCGAGCGCGCCCTTCGATTTTGTTGCGTTCTTCTTTTTGAACTTCTTCAGGCGCTCGACCTGCAGCTTTTGTTTGGCGCGCGGAGTTCGCACCAGCTCGATCTCCGGCATTTCGTCCGCACCGTTGCGATAACGATTCAATCCCACAATGGGCCGCGTTCCATCATAGATTTGTTGCTCGTAACGATGCGCCGCATTTTGGATCTGACTGCGTTGATAGCGATTCTCCACCGCGGCCAGCACCCCGCCAAGCGATTCGATCTCGCGAAATTCATCGAGGATTGCCTTTTCCACTGCACGCTCGACTGCCTTCATCCCGGGTGAGCCACTCAACATATTCATGGTGTGCTTAAAAATTCCCGATTCTTCGAGGAGGATGGCTTGTCCATGAGCGGCGAGCCGAATCCATTCTTCGCTCGGCGTCGTGAATGGTTCATCGGCGCTGTTGGAGTGACATGAGTTGGTGCCGTTCATGTAGGCGAGCATCAATTCCGCCGCTGTGCGAGTGAGATTATTTTTGAATTCCGCCGCGATGAGCGAGCGCCCGCTGGTTTGCGTGTGCAACTTGAACATCTGTCCGCGTGCATTCGCGCCAAAAACATCGCGCATTCCAATGGCCCAGATTTTTCGTGAAACACGCGCGAGCGCGATGTATTCGACGTCGAGTCCGCAGTCGAGGAAGAACGAAAGCCGCGGTGCGAACTGGTCTACGGGCGCGCCCCGCGCCGACAGCATCTCCACATAGGCAAAGCCATTCGACAGCGTGTAGGCGGCCTGTTGGACCGGGGTCGATCCAGCTTCGCCGATATGATAACCGCTGATGGAAACCGGATACCAGCGCGGCATGTTCGCTGTCGTCCATTCGATCATGTCGCAGAGAAAACGCAGCGACGCTTCTGTCGGGAAAATGGTTTCGTTTTGCGCCTGCACTTCCTTGAAAATGTCGGCTTGGATGGTGCCTCGGAGATTAGGCACCACCTTCGGACCAAATCGACGCTTCGCCGCCGCGATGTACATCGCCATGATAATCGGGGCCGGACCGCTGATCGTCATCGATGCGGAAAAATTCGGAGCGCCGAGTTCGAACCCGTCGTAGAGCCGCACCATGTCTTCGACCGTGTCGACCGCGACGCCGCCTTCACCGATTTTGCCGAACACACCGTCAGCATCCGAATCGATTCCATAAAGCGTGGGACCATCGAAAGCGGTGCTCAACCGTTTCGAGCGCTGATGTGCACTCAGGAAATGGAAACGCTTGTTCGTGTCCTCGGCCAACATGAGACCGGAGAACAGCCGGGTTGGTTCTTCCGGCGGCTGGGCGCCGTTTTTCTTAACGCCCGCACCATTTGAAGATTTCTTGTTTCCGTAAGTTCCGGTTTCGATTTCTCGTAACGGCTCGAGATACATTTCGCGATACGCGCCATTCAGATAGGGAAATTCACCGGGCAAACCTTCACCAAAGAGGTAGCGGGCGATTTCTCCCGGCTCGTCAATCTCGGGTAAAGCCAGCCGAGGCAACGGCAAACCGGTTGGAGCTCTCGCAATCGGCGTTTCCGCTTTGATTTTATTCCACCGGTCAAGGGCTGCCTGCGCGAACTTCTCATCCCTCCGCGCGCGCTTGACCTGCTCAAGGACAAAGCGCTCGTGGTTCTCTACCGCTTCAATTACTGCTCCAAGTTTGCTCATCTCGTTTCCTCCGAATCCATCGTCATCCTGAGCGCGGTCGAAGGATCCCGATGCGTTAGCTCAAAGATTACATCACGGGATCCCTCGACTTCGCTCGGGATGACGACCTCATTTAATTAACTCGAACAATTCATCAACGCCAGCATCACGATGGCGTTTTGCCACCGTCGCTACGATCTGCTGTTTGCGCTTGTTCTGAGTCAATCGCTGCTCGATCTCCGACAACGCCGCCTTCGCCCGTTCCAGGTCGGTTTTGTTTACCACCACGATGTCGGCGACATCGAGCATGACAATTTTCTGCAACTGCAAGCGCGCGCCGTAGTCGGGATTCATTACCAGGACTGTTTGATCGACCAGTTTGTTCCGAAATGGCAATGCTTCCTGACCAGTGCCGACAGTTTCGATAATCACGTAATCGAATCCGGAGCGCGCCAGCAGCGCCAAACAGCTTTCGGTCGCGGGCGAAAGTCCCCCGGCCTGCCCGCGCGTCGCCATGCTGCGCATGAACACCCGATCATCCTGCGAGTTGATCATAGTGGCGCGATCGCCCAGCAGTGCGCCTTCACCAATCACGCTCGGATCGTGCGATAAGATTGCGATGCGGCCTCGCGGTTGCCGCTGGAGAAATCGCAAAACCAGTTCGTCAATCAACGTCGTCTTCCCTGCACCCCCCGGCCCGGTGAAACCGATGACTTTGGTATCGCGGATCGCGGATCGCGGATCGCGGATCTCTGCATTCGATGTGCGGTGTTCGGTGTTCGGTGTTCGGTGGCTTCTTCCTTTGGCAGCCGCGTCTTCAATCTCAGTAAGCTTGCGCGCAAGGACGAGATCGGGCTTTGAATTCAAGCGGCGCTTTTTTCTCTTCGAGTAGCGCTCCCGCACATAGTCCGCCATCTCGGTAAGCGAAGTCCCGGCGAAAAAAATCTGATCGACGCCTTTGCCTTTCATTTCGGCGGCGTCGTCGTTTGTGATCGTGCCGCCCCCACCGCCAAAAACCGCGATGTCGTCCGCCCCCTTTTTCTTCAACTGCCGAACAACATCCGCAAAAAACTCGATGTGGCCGCCGTTGTAGCTGGAAATCCCGATTGCAGCAACGTCCTCCTGAATGGCCGCTCGCACGATGTCACCGACGTAACGATGAAATCCGAGGTAAACCACCTCGATTCCTTGCCGGATGAATTCGAGATTAATGGTGTTAATCGCGCTATCATGTCCGTCACAAATCGGCACGGCAGTAAGAATACGAATCGGAGAGGGCATCAAAGGAATTTAACGAGTTAACGATTTAGTGAATTATTGATTTAACCATTGCAATCGCTAAATCACTAACTCATTAAATCGCTAAATGATCACTGATCCACTCGATTTCACCGGCAAAGTAGTGCTTGTGACGGGCAGTTCGCGCGGGATCGGTGCCGAAACGATCAAAGCTTTCGGAGAACGGGGGGCAAAATGCGTTGTCAATTACGTGCCAGATCCGGAGGGAAAAAATAAGGCTGATGCCCAAGACGTGGCTGCCGCCCTGAGCGACCCGCTCGTTATTGAGTGCGACGTCAGCAATCCTAGTCAGGTCGAGTCGATGATGATGGAAATCGGCGACAAGCGCGGCGGCCTCGACGTTCTGGTTAATAACTCCGGAATCATTCGCGACCGGACGATGAAAAAGATGACAGTCGAAGAGTTTGAAAGCGTGGTGCGCGTAAACCTGACCGGAACATTTAACGTCACCCAAAAGGCTGCCACTGTCTTGCGTAGCGGCGGTCGCGTCATCAATCTCTCGTCCGTCAGCGGACAGATGGGACTTTTCGGCCAGGCGAATTATTCTTCGAGCAAGGCCGCGATCATTGCGTTGACAAAGGTTTCCGCGCGCGAGCTCGCCCGAAATCAAATCACGGTGAATGCGGTGGCACCGGGCTTCATCGACGTCGGGATGAGCAAGGGAATGCCGGACGAGGTGACGCAGAATTTTATTAAACAGATTCCGCTCGGCCGTCTCGGTGACGTTAACGAAATTGTGAACGCAATTCTATTCCTGGCTTCACCCATGGCTTCCTATGTCACCGGTCACGTTTTGAACGTGAACGGCGGTTACTACATGGGGTAGCACACGCATTTTGCCCTCTTTAGAGCGGAACATGGACATTCCTATTTGTGCGCCCCGCCGACATGTTGTCCGCTGTCCTCAGCGGGTTTCAAACCCGCTGCGCACACAAGCTGAAGGCCTATGTTCCTTTCGAGCGCAAAAATTAACGCGAAATAACAACGGGCAAGATGCCCGGGGGCGCGACAGGCAGGATGCCTGAGTTGGAAACTATTCTTCTCCGTCGTAGTACTCGAGCGGGTTCGACCGAAGAATCGCCCGCTCCGGACATCGCACAATCCATTTCTTGCTATCCGGATAGTAACCGGACTCGCCAATTGGATTGTCAGCGACGACATACATGACCAGGTCTTCGTTACCATCATTGATTAACTGGTGCGGCTCGTTTGGACCAAAAATGAAAGCGTCGCCCGGCTCCACCGCTGTCTTTCCGTCCTGATGTCGCGCCACGCCACGACCGGAAATGATGTGATAGAACTCCCACTGCGCACTGTGGGTATGATAAGGGTAAGCCGCTTTCCCCGCGGGAATCCGCAAAATCTCGATATCAAACGGGTGACGTTCCATCAAATCGGTTGATAAAGGTTTCCGGCCCAGAGCTTCGGAAACCTGTTTACCTGCCCCGCCGAATTTGCCCTTCGGCGAAGACCAAGCCAGCTCCTTCATATTATTGGTATTAACTTTGCGCATAGTGCATTGAACAAAGCTTGGGGCAATGAAGACGCAATCCGCGGGTTGATCTTTCGTCGGTGGGCAGAGCTCCGCGCTCCCTCGATTAAGGAGCGGCAGTTTCCGTTAGCGTGCAGATCAAACTCAATTTCGGAGGGAGAGACTACCTGTAGCCGCCCGCTGTGTGCGGCGCGGGGACCCAACACGGCAACAGAGCGCCGTGACTACAACTTGTGCCGGGGGGCTACAACAGCGGCAGCTGTGCCACTTCCTGCTCCAGTTCGGCAAAGCGAACGCCAATCCCAATCAAGCGGATTTTCTTTCTCGTGCGAGCGAACGCTTCATCGAGTAGTTGACGATAGCTGACAAGATTAGGCGATAACCCTGCTCGCTCAATCGTCGTGCGCGTGAAATCTGAAAACTTCAGCTTCAAAAATATTTTTGTAATCCGTCTCGCAGGTTCTTTCTGCGCCAGATCGGCCGCAAGTTCCTCAAACAACTCGGCTACTTTCTCCTCGCATTGTTCAAGTGTCGTTAGATCACTGCTGAAGGTTTCTTCCGTGCTCAATGATTTGCGCTCGCGATTCGGCTCGACCAGCCGGTCGTCTACACCCCGACACAAATCGTAAAGTTCGCCACCAAATTTTCCGAACAACTCGTGAAGCTGCGGACGCGAAAGCCGCTGCATGTCACCACACGTCGTAACGCCTTCGCGCGCGAGTTTTTCTTCTGTGACGGCGCCGATTCCCCAAAGTTTTCGGACAGGCAGCGGATGCATGAACTCCGCGACCTTCTCCGCCCTCACTTCATATTGGCCATTAGGTTTGTTGATTTCACTGGCGATTTTCGCGATTAGCTTGTTCGGACCGACACCGGCCGACGCGGTCAATTTGGTTTCCTTGAAGATAGTATCCCGAATTTCTCTTGCTAACGCCGCGGGCGCTCGCGGATTCTCGCTTACATCGAGGTAGGCCTCGTCGAGCGAAAGCGTTTCTACCAGTGGGGTGAAGCGATGCATGATTTCGCGAACTATGCCTGCTTCCTTCCGATAAACGTCAAAGCGTGTCGGCAAAACGATCAGGTGAGGGCAACGTTGCAACGCCATGAATGTTGGCATAGCCGAGTGAACACCAAACGCGCGAGCTTCGTAGTTACAGGTAGTAAGGACGCCCCGGCGATCTCGCGCGCCACCCACACCGACAGGTTTACCGCGAAGCGAAGGCCGATCGCGCACTTCAATCGCCGCATAGAAGCAATCCATGTCGAGATGGATGATCGCGCGCGGCGAGGACGACAAGGCCACGGCTGAATTTCGCGCGAAATGACGGCGGGCTCAAAGACTCTGGAAGCGCACGTGCGACCCGCCGCGCTCATTGTCGTAACCCTCGACCCGCGCAAACGGGCACTTGAGGCCGAACTAGCTGGCGATAGCGCCTCCTGGCGCAATTAAGTCGTTTGTAAATGGCTTGGAGAGCTTGCGTTGCAGCTCGCGCCAGAGCAGCAAAAGATTAAAGCAGGCTTGGAGTGACTGCGAACCGACCGACAAATACCACACATACCGAACTTGGAAT
>JBKPQI010000221.1:0-5910 GCA_046733975.1 Verrucomicrobiota bacterium | reverse complement strand
CAGGTACGTCATCATCTTAAGCAGGAACAATCCGGAGTGAAGGCCGCTGCGATAGCGCAGCAATGCGGGAGCTTCAGTATTGACTCGCTAAGTTAAGCCGAAACATCCTCACAGATCTGCGGCGGGAATTCTCGCCTTCTTAATCACAAACTCGACGTTTATCTATGGCCGATCGCAGTTGCGATCCTAATGTCGTTAGGTGTTTCGGTGAGACGCCTCGGTCTCATTATACTAACGATAAATAGGAGAGCCAGCTATGATCGCCCAGTTGGCAGGTGGCATGGCTTACGCTCAAACTTGGCTGTAGTTCAACTCCAGATGTGAAGACCGGACCCAAAAACCTAAACATGATCATCCCTAAAGGCAGGGTTGCCTTGGAAACATGGCTGGCTGAGCTGCGGCGTACGACTGCACTCTCCGACCTCGGCGCCGTTTTCCTTTCTCTCCAAATCAGGGAGCTGGAAAACAAATGTGCCGCATTGCGCCGGCAAATGCACCGCGAGGCAAAACCCGTCACAAATAATCTCCCGAAAAAGCACTCGTTGCGTTCCGCGGCGTAACCGGGAAAGGACCTTACAAAAGGACACAAAGGTACGGCAGGCATTGTAGGACGGCCATTCTGGCCGCCAGGTAAAAGGAAACGGCGGCGAAGATCGCCGCCCTACAATTCGGTCTGTTGCCTGTGGTCTGATGAAAACGTTCCGGAGAGTGTTAGCGTTCTCTTATGCCAGCGATAGGGATTACGGGTGGTATATCCACCGGTAAATCAACATTTGTAAACTGCCTGCGCCGATGGTGGCCGCAAGCCACCTTCTTTGATGCCGATGCCATGGCGCGCGAGCTTACGCATAGGAATCACAAGGTGCTGGCTGAAATCCATAAGGCATTTGGCGCTGCGGTTTTTAATGAAAATGGAGAGTTGAATCGAGGCGCACTTCGGGCCATTGTTTTTGAGGCGCCCGCCAAACGGCGTCAGCTCGAACAAATTCTTCATCCGCCAATTCGCAGCCATTGGAGCGGCGAAGCGGAAAAGCATCGCAGACCAGACCAATATTTTTTTGCTGATATCCCGCTTCTTTATGAAACCGGTGGAGAAAAACTTTGCGATCGCGTGGTGGTGGTGGCGTGTTCGGAGGAGATCCAGATGCAACGTCTGATGCAACGCACGGGGCTGGATCGGAATGCGGCAGCAGCAATCGTCGCAGCGCAGATGCCGCTCCCAGAAAAAGTGCGGCTGGCGGACCATGTAATTTGGAACAACGGTGCGGAAGGTCTGTTAGTTGGGCAAACGGAGTTTTTAAAGGAGTTATGGACCCAGAATCTGTAGCGGGAAGTGGTGATCCTGGCGTGAGACAGGATGAGGGCACGCACGGATCGGGGTCAGTGACCCCAGCTACAGCTGCCGCCGTCACGGCGACCCCCACCGGAGACGGGTCGGGGCCGGCGACCGCGGCTACAGACGCCGCCGAGACAGCGGTCACTACGGGAGAGGCGCCGGCGGCGATTGACGTGAATGCAATGCACGAAATGTCGCCGGAGGAATTGGCGGCGCTGGCACAGAAGTTTGGCGTTAATTTTCATCCTGCGCGGACGCGGCATTTTCAAATTCTCGATCTGGCGCGTGCTGCACTCGGTGCCGGGGCAACCGTTACCGCGGAAGGATTAATCGATCAACCCAGCGAGTCGCTGGCATTTTTACGCTGGCCGGAACTCAATTTCCTTCCCGTTCCGGAAGACGTGTCGATTCCACGCGCCACGCTGCAGAAATTCTGGTTGCGTCCGGGGCAGCAGGTCGGAGGAAAGGTGCGACTCCCGCGCGACCGCGAGAAAACGCTCGTTCTGGATGAAATCACGACGGTGGAGGGCGCCCCGGTAAACGAGTGGACTGAAAAAACCGATTTCGAAAAATTAACGCCACAATATCCCGAAGGGCGGATCATGCTGGAGAACGACAAGACCAAATCGCTCAGCGCGCGCGCGGTTGATTTGCTCGCTCCGCTGGGGCGCGGTCAGCGCGGGCTGATCGTATCGCCGCCGCGGGTCGGGAAAACGATACTCTTAAAGGAGATCGCAAAGGCGATACGGGTTAATCATCCAGAAATCGTGCTCATCATCTTGCTGGTCGACGAACGGCCGGAGGAGGTAACCGATCTGGAACGCGAAGTCGATTGCCAGATTTACAGCTCCACCTTTGACGAAAACGTTTTCCGGCACGTGCAGGTCGCCGAATTGGTGTTGGAGCGAGCAAAACGACTGGTGGAATTGAAAAAAGACGTGGTCATTCTGCTCGATTCCATTACCCGTCTGGCGCGCGGCTACAATAATTTGCAACCGAGCCGTGGCCGGATCATGTCGGGCGGCGTGGAATCGAAAGCGCTGATGAAACCGAAGCGTTTCTTCGGGGCGGCGCGGAATGTCGAAGAAGGGGGAAGTCTGACTATTGTGGCGACCGCCCTCGTTGAGACGGGGAGCCGGATGGACGAAGTCATTTTTGAAGAATTCAAGGGCACGGGGAATATGGAGCTGCACCTTGACCGCGCGCTGGTGGAGAAGCGCTTGTATCCTGCCATTCAACCGCTACAAACGGCAACGCGCCGTGAGGATTTGCTGTATCACCCGGATGAATGGGAACGCGTGCAGGTGTTACGGAAGAAAATGGCTGCGCTTCCACCGATTGAGGCGATGGAGACGTTGATCTCCAATTTGCAGGCAACAAAAACCAACGCCGAATTGCTGTTAACCGGGCTGAAATGAAGGGCTGCATGACGGCCGCGAACGCGCTAGCACGAACGACAAATGCCTAAGTGTAATGCCGAAGCACGCCCTCGGCACAAAGTGAAAAAAAGATTTCGGCTCTACGACGGAGGTTTATTTATTCAGGTGATCTGTCATACAATGAAATGATGAGGGAAGGACAAACCCTGAAATGACGAAGCGGGCCGCCCAGCATTCCGCGGATGATTCGGATTTCGTTATTGATTCAGGATTCGTTATTCGTTATGCGTCATGCCCCCACGGCGTGCTTTCAACCCCCGAGCAAGTAGGCGAACTGCTTTCTCATATCGACCGCTACGATCGCGTTGCAGTCGATACTGAGGCTGACAGCCTGCACTGTTACCGGGAAAAGCTGTGCCTGTTGCAGCTCAGTCTGCCGGAAGGCGATTTTCTCATCGATCCGTTGGCCGGGAACGATCTCGCTGCGTTCGCAAACTTGCTTTCGAAGAAGGAGCTCGTGCTCCATGGGGCCGATTACGATTTGCGGTTGCTCCGGCGCGCGTTGGATTTTCGGCCAAGCCGGGTATTCGACACCGTCATCGCGGCGCGTTTGTTGGGCGCACGCGAATTTAGCTACGCAGCGTTGGTGGAGAAATATTTCGGGATTGAACTGACCAAAGGCTCGCAAAAGGCCAATTGGGGATTGCGTCCGCTGTCCCCAAAGATGGAGGAATATGCGCGCAACGACACGCATTATCTGCTCGCGCTGGCCGAACAATTGGAAAAGGAACTAATCGAGCGGGACCGACTGGAGTGGCTCAGGCAATCCTGTGAGCGCGCGATTGTATGCGCCGGGTTCGACCGTGAGCGCGATGCAGAAGAAGCATGGCGGATCCGTGGCTCGGGGCTGGTTCGAGGTCAGGAAGCGGCGATCTTGCGGGCGCTGTGGTATTGGCGTGACCGTGAAGCACAGCGTTTCGATCGGCCGTCATTTCACGTTTTGCGAAACGATCAACTTCTTGAGGCGGCGCGTGCGGCGGCGCGGGGTGAAACGCCGCAGTTTCGTCATTTCTCGGAACGACGCGCGCGTGATTTTCAGGCGACGCTGGAGGAAGCGCTGGCATTGAAGGAAGAACAGTGGCCGGAAACGCGGAGGCGGCGAGGGGAGCGACCCACGCGTGAGATGGAGCGCGCGGCGGAAGCGATGCGCAGAAGGCGCGACGAGGCGGCGCACGAACTCAAGATTGAAGCATCTTTCATCGCGCCACGTGCGACGATCGATGCGATCGCAGCAGATTCGGAGTACGCCGAGCGTTTGCTGGTACCGTGGCAGCGACAATTGCTGGGACTTTGAGTGCCATCCTCGAGCTGTATCCGTCGCGCTCTGCCGAGGCGAGAAGCACACCGCGTCGGAGCGCCGTGGCTACAACCATAACGCAGGGGCGATTCGCTGAACCGCCGCTACCTGCATCGAACGATTGTTTTTAGGCATAGCACTTGACGAAACAGCAAACTTATTCACAAATGATGCCTCGCCGTCTTGTGCCAATGATTCGCCGCAACCTCACGATCGTGTTGTGTCTCGCGACTGGCAGCGTGATTTGTGAAAACGTATTTGGGCAAGGACAGGCCTCACAGGCAGTGGATCGCTCACAGATTTTTCAATCGCAGCCCGGGCTCACTCCGAGCGAACCGATCAACCAGAGTGCGAATGCGTTCGGATACGCTGCCTCCAGTGCTAACGATGCCGACCTTGGAGTGCAGGCGATTCTAAAACGACAGCAGGAATATTTGCCATTCACGTTTTCGCTCTCGCTACCCTTCTACTGGACGTCGAACGTAGCATTAGTCCCGCACGGGGAAGTCAGTGATGGCGTATTCGCACCCAGCTTCATTTTTGCCTATCAACCGAGACTGATGAAGACGCTCTACGGCGAATTTATTGCCGCCCAGCAGCTATTCTACTACGACACGTATAGCGGATTTAACTTCACCAGCTTCGACGCAATCGCCGGAGTAGTTTATTACCTGCCGAATTATCACAATCTCACTTTGCGATTGCGTTACGATTTCAATCGGCTGACAGACGACGATTGGAATCAGTTTTTTGCCAATCACTCAATTGTCGCCAGCGCCGATCTCCCGATCCAGTTCGGACGCGCCATGCAATTGAACCTGGGCGCGCTTGCCAATGTCAGCTTTGCCGCCACTCCAAGTGGCCCGCAACGCAGCGATTTTGAAGTCTATGCCGGCTATCACGTGCAATTCAGCCGCAACTTTTCGGTCGACGCCACTGGAAGAATCCTGGTCAAGCCCTACTATTATGGAGATCGAACCGACGTCAGTGAACTCATCGCTTTTAGCGCAGATTATAGGATTCGTGATTGGTTGACCGTCAGCGCGTTGAGCAATTTCGCCTGGAATCAGTCCAACCACAGCGCGTTTGAGTACTCCGTAGCTAATCTGGGCGGGGCTCTTACTTTGACGGTGAAATTTTAAGCATGAGAGTTTCTGGGGGTCAGGAAGCGGCTGTTTCTAACTCCCGACTAACACAAATGCGATTTCTGATGGCTCAAAACGAGTTGAGTGAGTTAAAACTCGCGCTGGTAAGGTCGGCAGGTCCGAGCCGGAGTGGCATATGAGACAGCCGTTCCTTGGTCTTATTTTGCAGCTATGGGTTATCACGGGAATCATTGCTAGCATCGGAGCGTCATCTGCCGCTGAGCTGAAGGAGGCCCGTGTCACCGAGGTTGTAAAAGACGTTAAGCTTTTGCCGACCGGTGGCGCACCACGTCCCGCCACGGTGAGTGATGAAGTGCGGGATGGAACGGCAGTCCGGACCGGAGCGGAATCACGCAGCGAGTTGAAGTTCCCGGATCAGACGCTGGCGCGGTTAGGCGCGAACACCGTCTTCAGTTTCAATGAAGGTACTCGAAGCCTGAATTTGCAGGACGGCGCCATGCTTTTGCGCGTGCCAAAAGGGGCCGGCGGGGCAAAGATCAGTTCTTCGGCCGTGACTGCCGCCATTACCGGCACCACGGTAATGCTGGAGACGCACCCGTTAACGCAGAAGAACAAGACCGGATATTACAAGTTTATTGTTCTTGAAGGGACAGCGCGCCTTTCTTTGCCGGGCCACCTCGGCGAGTCCGTCCTGGTGAAAGCAGGGCAGATGATCATCATGCCGCTGGGCGC
>JBKPQI010000220.1:0-7737 GCA_046733975.1 Verrucomicrobiota bacterium | reverse complement strand
CGTACTCGTTGTAGCCGCTTCGCTGTGCGCAGCGGGCGCGCGTCCCGCATGGACGCGCCAACAGCAACGAGCGCAGCCGATCAACAATTGCTTCAAAAAAGCTTTTCTCATTTGGCGTATCCATCAACCCGGGCGAGCCAGCCTGACAGCCAACGGGCTTCACCGCGTTCCGGCGGGGAATTGGCCACCCGCTGGCGAAGGACAGTTTTGGCTGAAGCAACGAATTCGTCGAGTGCGGATTGCGTGCCATGCATATTTTCCAAGACTTGCAGCAGTCCCCAACCGTGGCCGTGATACCGTTCCGTTGCCAGGGTGCCTTCGCCTTTAAAATTAACGTAATCAACGAGCGCGTAGCACCCCTGCGGAATAGATGCGACCCGATCAAATTGTCGCTGCAAATTCTCGCGATCGGCCGCCTGAGACATCATCTTGGGCAGAGCCTGCTGCAAACGATTGATCAGAAATTGCGCCTGTAAATCGATGGTATCGACGAGGAATTCGCGCAGCTGCTTCATTTTCGGTGAATCGATCGCGTGCTGGAAGTCAGCTCTCGATTTCCATGGGCAGGAAGAGTCGTGCCCAGGGAGAAGAAATTCCGGCAGTTTGGCGCCGCGCGCGGAAACGAAGCTAACAAGTTTCGGGAAGCTTTCGTCGAACGGGCCGTGCTCGCCTTTGGGGTACCAGATGAAGTGACCAATGCCGAGCGAGGGGAAATTTTCACCGCTGTTCCATGAGGTGAGACCGGAAATCGTTCCGCCGCATTCATTTTGCCAAATCCGTTTGCCAATTCGTTGGGCATCGGCCGGGGAAATGTTAATCGCGGCGTGAACAGAAGCGGCGATCAAACTCGCGATCGCTGCCAAAGTAGTTGTCAGGTACTTTGCGAATTCTCCGGGCGGATCGAGCAGTCGCTTGCTCGATCCTAATGTTAGCCGGGGAAGCAGCAAAACTTTGGCATCGCCCCCCGGAGCGGCCGATCCACCACATTGCGCTCGAGCGAGGGGCATGAGTAACATCAAGTTCGGCCTCTGGTGAATGAGGGCTGCTGCGGCGATACCCAACCTTGACGACCTTCGTTTCCTCTCTAGCGTGCGGGTCTTCATTTCGCGCCGTTCCTGGCGCTTCTTTACTATGAAAAATCTCGTAATCGGTATCACGCTGGCAACGTTGGCGACACCTCTTTTTGCCGAAGATCGGCCGGCGCTCAAGGACACAAAAGACAAGGTGAGTTATAGCATCGGCCTGGACATCGGCACCACCTTCAAGAAGCAGAAAATGGAGATCAACACTGATGTCCTGGCAGCGGGAGTGAAGGATGGACTAAGCGGCGCGAATCCGCTGATGACTCCTGACGAAGTGCGCACGGTGATGATGGAGTTTTCAAAGGAGATGAGAGAAAAAGCAGCGACCGCGAACAAAGAAGCAGCGGACAAAAACACCAAGGAAGGTGAAAAATTTCTCGCTGAAAACAAGACCAAACCGGGCGTAAAAACGACCCCGAGCGGCTTGCAATACATTGTCGAGAAAGAGGGCAGCGGTACGCCACCGAAAGAGACGGATACAGTCGAGGTGAATTACCGCGGTACTTTGATTGATGGCACCGAGTTCGATAGCTCGTACAAGCGCGGTCAACCCACCAGCTTCCCGGTTAATCGCGTGATTAAAGGCTGGACCGAAGCGCTTCAGCTGATGAAGCCCGGCTCGAAATATAAACTTTTCATTCCATCGAATCTCGCCTATGGGCCGAGCGGCGCCGGCGGTGATATCGGACCGAACTCAACGCTTATTTTCGAAGTGGAATTACTGGGCGTGAAACCAGGGGAGACCGCGGCGAATTCGCCCGCGCCATCTCCGGGGACGGCAGCATCAGCGCCGGCCTCACCGAAAACTTCGCCATCAGTCTCGCCAAAAAGATCGCCGTAATTGTCCGCTGCTGGCCTGGCGAGCCGGAACCGCCGGCCAGCGTCTGCTTTGTCCGCCTTTTAGGAACATAGACTTTTAGTCTGTGTGCCGAGCGAAGTTCTACTCGCTGTTCCGCAGCAGCACCACGCGCCGCCCGAGAAAGCGCGAACTGCACTGAAGAACAACGCGGACGGGCATGTTCGCTTGGCGCACGGGCAAAATGCCTATGTTCCAGCTCGGCGCGTGGGCTGCGCGGATTCCCATTCCAAGCGGGGGGCGTCACTCCACAAGTCTTCCAGACTGTAGAACTCGCGCTTGTTTTGATGAAAGACATGAACAATGACCTGCAAATAATCTAGCACGATCCATTGACTCGCGGGAAATCCATCAATCGCGGCCGCGCGCAGGCCGTGTTCCCCTTTTAACTTTGTCTCAACCTCGCCCGCAATTGCTTTCAGATGCGGTTCCGATGTTCCCGAACACAAAACAAAGAAATCGGTGAAGGTGGAAATTCCGCGCAAATCCAACACCACGATGTTTTCCGCCTTCTTGTTCGAAGCAAGCTCGGCGCAGAGTTTAGCTAGCGGTTCGGAATCTATTTCGCTACCTCCCGATAGAGACCACGCACGCGAATGGTTTCTTCGACCGCTGGGGGAACGAGAAAATGAATCGTGTGCCCATTGGCGACGCGTTGACGGATTTCAGTGGCCGAAATGTCGATACGACGATCCACACTCAAATAATCGTGGGCGACTGAGGTCAATGCGCGTTGCAGAACAATGAATGTTACCATATGCCGCAAGTCCTCAAAAGCACGCCAGCTCGGCAGTCCAGCCAGGTTGTCGTCACCGATCAGCAAAAACAAATGCGCGCCCGGATATTTCGCGTGCAGTTTCTCCACCGTGTCGATGGTGTAAGAAGGCGGCTCGCGCTGTAATTCGGAATCGTCGACTTCAAACTGCGATTCGCCTTCGATCGCGGTGCGCAGCATCTGCAGACGTGTTTCCGGAGTCGCCACCGAATCATTTTTGTGAGGTGAAATGCGCGCCGGCACAAAGATAATTTTTTCGAGCGCGAATTTTTCCAAAGCGAACCGCGCCAGAATCAGATGGGCGTGATGAACCGGATCGAAAGTGCCGCCGTAAATACCGATCTTTTGCAATTCAATAAAGCAGGTATCCGCTGCGATTTTTGACCCTGGCGTGGATTCGCTTTCCCGAAGCAAAACTTTTATTTCCGGCGAAACGCATCAAATTTAGCTTCGACGTTATGAAGCACGCTGCTGTGGGTCAACTGTTGCTTGTCGGTGTTCAGGGCTATGAACTCGGCGTCGACGAAGCGAAATGGCTGCGCCGGGTGCAGCCGGGCGGATTCATCTTATTCGTTCGCAACATCAAAACCGCGGCGCAATTGCGAAAACTCACCGATGACCTGCGGGACCTGAGCATCGTCGAGCCAATTATTACCATCGATCAGGAGGGCGGTCGCGTCTCGCGGCTGCGACAAATTGGGAACGAACCGCCGAATGCCCAGCAGTTGCGCGACAAGAATGACGCGACGCTGATTCGCGACCACGGCGATATCACCGGCCACTTGTTGCGCTTATTCGGTTTCAACCTCGACCTTTGTCCCGTGCTCGATATTTCCTTTGATGATGATGCTGACAATTCATTACGCGGCCGCTGTTACGGAAAAAATGTCGAGCAGGTGATCAGAAACGCCGGTGCGTTCAATGCGGCGTTGCGCGCCGCAGCGGTCACCAGCTGCGGGAAACATTTCCCGGGCTACTCCGCTGCTGTAGTCGATGCTCATCACAGTCTGCCGAAAATCGATCGCACTCGTGAACAATTGGATCAGGAAGAACTCGCGGTGTTTCGCGCGTTCGCTGGGAGCGATTCGAGGCAGGTGGTCGATAGCATGATGATTTGTCACGGCTGGTATCCCTGCTTTGAACCGAAGAAAACGCCGGCGTCGCTGAGTCATCGGGTCGTCACTGAATTGTTGCGGGACGAGCTCGGCTTCGAGGGACTTGTCATGACCGACGATCTCGATATGGGCGCGATTTTGAATGAATACAGCTTCGAGGGGATGTTGCGCCTTGCTTTCGCTGCCGGCAACGATCTCGCGATGATCTGTCATCGAATCGACAAAGCCGAAGAAGCCGTAGGCATTATCGAAAAGCTGCCGCCGAAACAAATTACCCGCGCCCTGCAAAGCGTCGACACGTTCAAGACCAAACTGCAGCCGCCGACAAAATTCTCAGAGGCAGCGTTTAAAAACCTGGATGACGCTATCTGGAAGCTGCGGGTGGCAGTTCTGGGCGAAGAACGCGCCGCCATTCGCAGCCCCGAAAACGCCGCTCGTTCGCCGGTAGAACGGTATTAGCCGGCACTGTAGCCGCCTCCCTGCGGGAGGCGCGCACCTCGCCCGCAGGGCGACGGCTACAGGTGAATGCATCGTAACGCGATTTCGCGCGCAGCTCGGGTGAACGGAGATGGTGGGACAAGGGTTCCCACCGTCCCCTTTTGTGCTAATTGACGCCCTTGCTGTCACTCGATAGCGTCTGCGAAGTGCAAGCCGAGCTCGAAAAGTTGCTAATTCTGCAGGATCGCGATCAAAAAATCCGGCAGATCGGGCTTGAGATAAAAACGTTGCCGCAACAGCGAAAGAATCTTGAAGCGCAACTCGCTGCCACCGCCGCCAGTCTCGAATCGCTAAAGCAACGCGCCCGTCAGCTCGAAGTCGATCGCAAAAAAATTGAGCTCGACGTCGGTACACGTCAAAGCAGCATTTCGCGACTAAAGACGCAGCAGTACGAAACCCGTAAGAACGACGAATTCCAGGCCATGGGTCACGAAATCGAACGCTACGAAAAGGAAATCGTGCAGCTCGAAGATCAGGAGCTCGAATTAATGGAGCAGGCTGACAAGTTACACGCCGAGATTTCAGCGGCCGAAAAGACAGCGGCGGCTGCACGCGATTCGGTCAACCGGCAGCTGGCCGACCTGGAAGAGAAAACGAAGACACTCCAAACGCAGCTCGAACATTTTAAGAATGAACGGGCGGGGCTTGCGCAAAACGTCGAAGAAGAAGTTGTCGAACGCTACGACCGATTGTTTGCGAGCAAGGGCGACGCTGCGGTGGTGGCGGTAGAGCACGGCGTTTGCACCGGCTGTCACATGAAAGTGACAACCGCGACGGTGGTGGGAGTGAAAAGCGGCAACGAGATTGTCAGTTGCGAGCAATGCGGGCGCATTCTCTATTCCGCGGAATGACAATCCCCGTCATTCCGAGCGACAGTCGAGGGATCCCGTTGCGAAACCTTTAAGCTAACATTACCGGATCCCTCGACTGCGCTTCGCTCCGCTCGGGATGACCGGAAACGACGCTACACGTTAAACCTGAATTCGACCACATCGCCGTCCTTGACCACGTAATCTTTGCCCTCGATCCGTAGTTTGCCCGCTTCCCGTGCTTTAGCGAAAGAACCTAACGCGACCAGGTCGTCATAGTGAACTACTTCGGCGGCGATAAAACCGCGCTCGAAATCGGTATGAATCACGCCGGCAGCCTGCGGCGCCTTATCGCCTGCATGAATAGTCCAGGCGCGTGATTCTTTTTCGCCTGTCGTGAGATAGGTCCGTAAACCTAACAAATGATAGACAGAACGAATAAGCGCGCCGACGCCACTTTCTTCCACCCCGATGCCACGCAGGTAATCGGACGCTTCCGCCTCACTTAGATCAACCAGCTCGCTCTCAATCTGCGCGCTGATTACCACCGCTTCCGTCGCGAAATGAGTTTTGGCATACGCTTGGACCGCGTTGACGTGCTTTTTGGCAGCTCTGTTGCCGGGATCGGTGACCCCGGCGCCGGGATCACCGATCCCGGCTACAACGGCCGCCAAATCAGTCTCTCCCACATTACATGCGAATAAGGTCGGCTTGGATGTCAGTAGGAAAAAGTCGCGTGCTATTGCCTTCTCTTCCGCCGTCAGATCGGCTGTGACCGCTGGTCTTGCCGCATCCAGATGCGGAAGCAGCTTGTCGATCACGGCACTTTCCGCCTTCGCGCTTTTGGATCCAGCGCGCACTTCTTTTTGCAGCCGTTCGTGTCGTTTTTGCAGCGACCCCAGATCGGCCAGGACAAGCTCGGTATTGATCACTTCGATATCGCGAATCGGATCAATCGTGCCGCTAACATGATGAATGTCGGCACTTTCAAAACAGCGCACCACCTGCACGATGGCATCGACTTCGCGAATATGACTGAGGAACTGATTGCCGAGACCTTCGCCGGTGCTGGCGCCCTTCACCAAGCCGGCGATATCGACAAATTCGATCGCCGTGGGCACGATTTTTTGCGAATGCGACATTTTTGCCAGCACATCCAGCCGCGGATCGGGCACGGTGACGACGCCGACATTTGGATCGATGGTGCAGAAGGGATAATTCTCCGCCGGCGCTTTGTGGGTGCGGGTGACGGCATTGAAGAGCGTGGATTTCCCAACGTTAGGAAGCCCGACAATTCCAGCGCTGAGCATTTGCTTCTGTAACGGCGCTCAATCGGCGTCGCAAATGGCGTCTTCCATTTCCCGTTATCAGAATTTCCCAGAACCGAAACGAACAATCCCAAGTTCGGGAAGTACAGGTATTGAGTAAAAGTTTGCAAGCTTCTGCTAAGTTCCTCGTCCGTGAATCGTTAACAGCGCCGTCAGGGCTACGGCATGGGTTATGCAATCCGATCCTGGCGAGCAGACAAACACAACAACTAAGTAACGGAGGAGGTCGTCTCATGAATACAAAGACAATCGTTAGTATCGCCTGCTGCGCATTAATCGCGCCGCTGGCCTTCGCCCAAGAACCAAAGCACAAAAAACATAGCGTCAGTTCCGCGGAACAGGGAGTAACTGTGACCGGAGCGAGCATCACAACGATTGAAGCAGGCGCGGCGGCAAGCTACCAGCCTCGCGGTACTTTAGTCGTTAACTACAGCGGCGCCGGCCGCTACGTCCTTGAGGATCGGACCAGCGTCCTGAGCCGCAATGGACAACTAGCCCAGTTCCCCGTCACTCCGGGAACTCCCGTGCGTGTGTATTTTACCAGCGCGGACGGTATCAAGACGATTGACCGGATAGTCGTCGACTAAGACTCGTCCGTCTTCTCGCAGCCACGAAGCCGCGGGTGCTGTTAGCCCTGCGGCTTTGCGGTATTCTGGCGGAGGCGCGGCAAAGGATCGCGGCGCACGCATCTTGCCTGTAGGCAGGCAAACCCCAGTCCGGCTTGGAAAGTCTCGCCTGCCGATGATTAACAGGCGAGGCGCCTGGTCAGCTCCACAGCCGGGCACGGCTCCCCCCAACGAATCGTCACCCAAACTTCTCCTGCTGCCTGTCAGAATGACCTCTGGCGTTCGTCCTTAGTTGGTGAATAATTCGCCTCAAAGCGGGCTGTAGTTCAGCTTGGTAGAACGCTTGAATGGGGTTCAAGAGGTCGTGGGTTCAAATCCCGCCAGCCCGACAGCTTCGGACTCAAGCGGATCAAGAGGGTGTTCCTCAAGGAGCGGCTGTTTCCAACTGCCGATCTTTCAATCAGCGCCGGCTACCTACGCCAGTCCGGGTCGGCCCCGCCGACTTACTTCAAACGGCAGTTTGGAAACGGCCGCTCCTTGACGCTGCATGATTGACCGCATTTGCTCGAACGTTCACATTCGGCGCGAGTGGGTGTCATGAACACCTGCTTTTTATGAAATATCGTCGTCTCGGAAAATCAGGGTTGCAGCTAAGTGAGCTTTCGTTCGGCGCCTGGGTCACGTTCGCACAACAGATCAGCAACGACA
>JBKPQI010000219.1:0-3895 GCA_046733975.1 Verrucomicrobiota bacterium | reverse complement strand
TGTGGCATTCTTTGGAGGCAACGCCGCTGATCTGGCGGCAGCACTAAAGTAGTTCGTACACTCAAAACGGCGGTTTTGACAAAGAAGAGTGTTCTGTACGCTGATTCGTCAGTACACATAGCACTGGTAATTTGTACCTTTGCCGAAAGATCAGGTGGCAACTCGCAATCTATACGATGGTTGGAGATGAGTCCTTGTCACGAACGAAACGCCCGGGCAAGACCGTCACAGTCCCAGCCGGAGCAGGCACCCAGGGATTTGACTTGAAACTTTGTGAATGAGTTGTCCCGCTTTGCCAGTTCCAAAGTTCCAGCTCAGCCCAAGTTGTGGCGCTGCTTACGGCCAAAAAGTCGCTGTCACCGCTGGGTAGCGGCAACGGTTATCCGGGTAACGAGAGATTACGCTAAAAGAGGGCACTGCGGCGGCGATTTATTACCACCGACGCGATTAATTAATTTTTTATAGCTGGTCTCTCGAACTCAGTTCATTATGCGGCGCCGCCATCAAATCCCGACGAAGTCTCCGCTGCCGGTATCGCTTCGTAACATCGCCGCTTCCGAGACTCATCGGTCCACTAATCCGTATGTATTCAGCAGTAGAACCAGCCGTCGGCCCTGACTGGATCGCAGGCGCAACCGGAACTGCTGATTGGCCGTTGCTGGTATCAAGGTTCCGGCCAGCCCCAAAAGAGATGCACCGATAGCGATGACGCTTATCGCGATAACAGCAGGCTTTTTGCCTGCGGTTGAATGCTCTCCTTATTATCTAGACCGAGGACGAACCGTTCCGAAGTTGTCGTTTTTTGGTGTGCCTCGTGGTGGGCGCGGCGCTAAAATGAATGAAGTAATTAGGGTAGGATTTAGCCCCCCCGGTTTATTGTCCGTGTGTGATAGTCGTGCGGCACACCCCAGTTGTGCTCAGAAATCGTCACGTCGCCATAGGAGTCCACTGCCCCGACGTAAGCAACGTGCCCATATGAAAACCACGCGACATCGCCAATCCGAGGAGTTTTGTTGTACTGCACACCGGCAGCAGTAGCCGCATCTGTACTGGTCTAGTTATTTTCTCTCGAAGGAAATGGAAAGCGAACTTGCACGGTTCTGATGAGGAGTGGCTGCAAACGCAAGCGCGTTTTCAGTGCGAAACCGCTGCCCACCGAGTTGACTAAGAATAGTAGCGCGACGAAGAACTACTTCTTTCTCCGGCTGTAATTGGATAAAAAGAAGGACGGGATGAAAACAATACGTGTAGCGATAACCGGCCTCGCAACCGCGATCTTACTCTTGAGTCCCGCGCTGACGGGCTGTAATCGGCAACCTGTCGAGCGCACAGCTGCCGAAAAGCAGGACGACGAAAAGCTTGCCCAGCAGGTGAAGGCAACATTCGCGACCTCACCAAGCTTCAAGTTTCCCGATGTGCAGGTTGCCGCTTTCAGAGGAAGCGTGCAGCTGAGTGGCTTTGTTGTCTCCGACGACCAAAAGACCGCCGCGGAAAATCTGGCTAAGAGTGTACCTGGAGTTAAGGATGTGGAGAACAAGATTTCTTTGAAACACTAGACCTTGTTATTGAAAGCGACTGCACAATTGCGACGTCTGCACGCTCAATAAGACTAATCAAGCAAACGACGCGCGCGGTGCCGCGCCAGCCACCGCGGTCCGCTTCGGTTAAGAAATTCTGATAAGTAGCGGGAGCCAAACCTCGTTTAGACAGCGCAACTGATCGGCGACCGTCACTAGCCGTGCTAACTGCAACCGTCGGCAGGAATTTCAATACAGTCGGCATCAATCTGGGAGTTTCCACAAACCTTTGGAGTAAAAGGACCTAAGCACCGACACCGTTTGTGGGAAATCCGATCCGCACACGACGGCCGATATAAACTGTGATTGCCAGATTGGCTAGATTCGCTGTTCGAGTGATGAAATCGATAAATGCACCAATGCTTTCGTATCGGTCCTCCAAGCCGCAGTTGAGCTGCTCGGCCTTGCTGCCTTCGGTGGCGCTTCGAACGGGTACTCAGACCAAGGGCGTCGCGAGTGGACTCTTTTTCGGTGTAATCGTGACGGCCGTCTCCGCCGATAGCCAAGTCATCATTGACGCCGATCCCAGCGTCCCCAGCAACGTTAGCCCGTCGAATCTCTTTTCCGTCGCGCAGTCTCCTAAGCCACCAGCAATCAGCAAATGATTCCTCACAATTCGAGTGGAAAGGGGAAGAAATTAGTTCCGGTTTACCAAACCTCCCAAGAAGAACTAGCCGCGCGATTAGACGTCACATTTGTCTCCTTCTCGGAGCTACCGCCTTTGGAGCGGCTGAGCGTTATTGGGAATCTATTACGAGCTGGCGCGAGTCGCTCTTCAGTGGCGGCGAAAACGTCCCGCCTGCAGGAGGCAAATATATCGCCATCCACCACACGTCCGCCTTCCGAATGTAGGAACAAACCCCGGTTTTCCTTTTCGACCTCAAACGAGCACGTACTGAGGGCGAATCTCCAGACTTGGTTCTCCCCGAAACGCAAATCACGATGGCTGAAACTACCGAAGACCAACGCGCGATTACGTTGAGCGGTACAGCACGCGTTGGCGAACGCTATTGTGATTTCGCGCATTGTTGCGTTGGCGTTGCTTGCGGAGTTTAGCTAAACAGCCTACGGCGATTTAGCGCCTCCATCGGAGTAGGCGCAGCGCGTTTCCAATAACGAATAGATCGGACAGGGCCATCGCGGCTGCGCAGAGAATTGGTGAAATCCATCCTACAGCAGCGAGCGGTACAGCAGCGGCGTTGTAGAAAAATGCCCAGAAAAGGATCATTGCGAATTCTACGTTGAAAAGAGGTCGCTTTTAATTCCGATATTGGCGACGACGCCAGCCCGTATTGGCTGTCACATTTACATTTTCTGACGGTAGCGGGATTGAATAATTCTTGCCGCTAATTGCGAGCGATGATGACTGGGAAAAATCTGCATTCCCCGAGGAGGTGCTAGTTTCGGCCCGCGCGGAGCGCGTGGTGACCGAGCGCGACCTGCTATCTGGCGGGCAATGCTAGAACTCGCGGTAGCGGAACAGACGTCTGACGAGGGCTTGCTGTGAGCTTAGGGAAAGTCGTTTGCAACTGTGTTGCAAAGCCATAGCACAGGATAGAAACAGCCAAAAATGGGGAACAAAAAAGGGTTCTAGGTTCCAGGTCGCCGGGCGCAGGGATTTGTCCCGATTTTATAAAACTTACCAAGGCGGAGCACGAATTCGGAAACTCGAAAGCCATAAGCAATGGGACAAGTCAGAATCGGATGCGACTGAGGACGTTCCGGGTATAAGTTCCTGATTTGCATGGGTATTGACCGCTATTGACCTTTGCTGAGCCTTATTTGATAAGTGGGACAAATCATCGTCCAAGCCGCAGACTTGCGCCACCCAGCGCAACCATTTAACACTACATTTTATATGACATATATTGTCTGATGTTATTGAAACGACAGCAAACTACGATTTATCGTAAGCACGGCCCGCTCCCCCCTAATCCGGTCTGTAGCGGCAAATCTGCGCAACCGTCGGGAGTTGCGAGCACGACCGGCTAAAGAATCGGTCCGCACCCCTGGGTTTCGGTCCCATTCCGAATGCGTATTCCCGAATGCGCGTTCGGCTTGCGAGCAACATTGTACGCTGAAAGCCCTCTCAAGCGTCTGGAAGGCATTGTCATCGACGAAAACGCTCTGGAGCCCTCGCTAGCGCAATCATGTCTGAGCGTCATAATTTCGATTCCGTCGAACAATAGTTTGGAAAATTACGCCAAATCGCCATGTGAACGGTCGACCTTAAGTCGGGGCGTGGTCGTGCTAAAATCCTTTCAGCCCAAATTTGCTCCTCGACAAATGGCGCGCCTGACCGTTTCTCATTCATGAAT
>JBKPQI010000218.1:0-6973 GCA_046733975.1 Verrucomicrobiota bacterium | reverse complement strand
GTTTCCACCAGTCCCGGCAGCGATTCCACCCCGCTCTATTCGCCTGATGGGAAATACATTGCCTGGCGTTCGCAAGCGCGTGCCGGCTTCGAATCCGATAAATGGCGACTGCTCTTACAGTATCGACAATCAGGGCAGATTCGCGATCTGACGGAAAATTTCGATCGCTCGGTCGGCAGCTTCGCCTGGGCCGGCGACGCCAACGTGATCCTATTCAGCGCGGAAGATCACGGACAATCTCCGATTTTTGTGCAATCAACGTCCGGTTCGACAAAGGCGCCGACTAGAGTCAAAAACATCGAGCTCCATGCCGATGATCTTGTTTTGGTAGGGCCCACTTTGTTTTTTACGCGCATGACGGCTTCAGCGCCTAACGAGATCTGGGCGCTGCTCGCCGCTACACCGGATTATTCTGAACCGACGCCGGTCACCCATATGAACGACGCGCTGCTATCGACGATCGACATGCAGCCACTGGAGTCGTTCACGTTCAAAGGAGCGAACAATGACGACGTTCAGGGCTTCATGGTTAAGCCGCCGGGGTTTGATCCGAACAGAAAATATCCGCTGAAATTGTTAATCCATGGCGGCCCGCAGGGTGCATGGGGGAATTCCTGGACGTATCGCTGGAACGCCGAGTTGTTCGCCGCGTCGGGAAATTATGTCGTGGTGATGATCAATTTCCACGGCTCGACCGGGTATGGGCAGAAGTTTACCGACTCGATCAGTGGCGATTGGGGCGGGAAGCCGTATGACGATTTGATGAAGGGGCTCGATTACGTGGAGAAGACATATCCATTCATCGACAAGAACCGCGAAGCGGCATTGGGCGCAAGCTACGGTGGTTGGATGGCCAATTGGTTGTTAGGTCACACCGACCGCTTCAAATGTCTCGTTTCGCACGACGGAACTTTCAATACCGAATCAATGTATGGCACCACGGAAGAGCTTTGGTTTCCGGAATGGGAGTTCAAAGGTCCGCCGTGGAAACAACGCGAGCTGTACCGAAAATTTTCGCCGCATCTTTTCGCCGACAGATTTAAAACGCCAACGCTGGTCGTCCATGGTCAGAATGATTATCGTCTCGATGTAAGCGAAGGGTTTCAGCTCTTCACCACACTGCAGCGGCTCAAGGTGCCGTCCAAAATGTTGTATTTCCCCGATGAAGGTCACTGGGTCCTGAAGCCGCAGAACTCGCGGCTTTGGTACAAAACGGTGAAGGACTGGGTCGATCAGTGGTGTAAGTGACCTGGAGCGTCGCGCTCAACAACCGTCGTCCCGGGCGAAGTCAGGGATCCCGCCATGAGTTTTAAGGTAACGCTTCGGAGTGCCTCGGTCCGAGCCGGACCGGTAATAGCACGTAGAGCGATTGACCTCAGTCGCCCGCGGGCGGGTCGGGTGAACCACCCCTACCGACGCCTT
This sequence comes from Verrucomicrobiota bacterium, assembly GCA_046733975.1. Taxonomy (GTDB): domain Bacteria; phylum Verrucomicrobiota; class Verrucomicrobiia; order Chthoniobacterales; family UBA10450; genus AV69. Next base: position 5,551 of record JBKPQI010000218.1, on the reverse strand, counting down.
CTGCCGAAGGAGTACCCGCGGTGCGTCCGACCCCCGCCGATGGCGCGCTTACCGCCAGTGCCGGCTTCCGGTTCAAAGAGCGCGGTATAGAGATACGGAAAACTTTCGAGTTTCAATCGCGGAATTTTTTGCCCGATAAAGTGTTCGATCGCTTGCAAGGCGCCGACTTCCTCGCCATTCATCAACGTAAACGCGTCGCCGACATTTTGCGCGCGACCGGTTCGGCCGATGCGGTGAACATAATCTTCCGGGTGTTCCGGCACGTCATAATTGATGACATGGCTCACGCCGGCAATATCGAGTCCACGCGCGGCGATATCGGTTGCGACCATCACCTCGTATTTGCCGCTCTTGAATCCTTCCAGCGCTTCGATGCGTTCGCGCTGCGTCCGATTGGAATGCAGGACCGCGACGGAATGCTTCGCATCTTTTAGCTGGTGCGCGATGCGATCGGCGCCATGTTTCGTCCGGCAAAAAATCAGAGCGCTATCAAAGTTGGTCCGCTGAAGTAACGCCATCAGCAGATCGAACTTTTGTTCGGCCGCTACAGGATAAACCGCATGCGTGACAGTTTCGGCGGGCGAGCGCCGCGCTCCGATTTCGATTGTCTCCGGTTCGCGCAAAACGGTAGCGGCGAGTCGCTCGATTTCCGGCGGTAGCGTTGCCGAAAAGAGCAGGGTCTGACGATCGGTCGTGATGTGTTGAACGATGCGACGTACGTCGGGCAGAAATCCCATGTCGAGCATGCGATCGACTTCATCCAGCACGAGGATGTTGACGTCGCGAAAATGCATTGTGCCTTGCTCGAGATGATCGAGTAACCGCCCGGGCGTGGCGATCAGAACATCGACGCCTTGTTTCAGCTCCTGCCGTTGCTTGCCATAACCGACACCGCCGTGCACCACGGTTGCCCGAAGATCGGTGAATCGCCCGTAGTCACGAAATGCCGTTTCGACCTGTGCCGCCAGCTCGCGCGTGGGTTCGAGCACAAGACAACGAAATTTTCCGTGCTGTCCAAGCATGGTAAGAATGGGCAGAGCGAAGGCCGCGGTCTTGCCGGTCCCGGTCTGGGCCGTGCCAATCAGATCTTTGCCGGCGAGGATGACGGGAAAGGCGCGCAGCTGAATGGGTGTAGGATCGACAAACCCCATGGATTGCACGCCATGCACAACTTCTTCGGAGAGGCCAAAGTCCTGGAAAGACACGAGCGGAAAGCTACGCAGCAATTCGGAACGCACAAAGGTGGATCGAGCAGTCCCTCGCTCGATGCTAAGCTTAGGCGGCAAAGCCGCCATGGATTGACATTGCCCGGCGGAGCGGCCAATCCACCATGAAGATTTTCGTGCTCGCTGATACTCACAACAAATTGCCTCCGGTTGTTTGCGATCTCGCGAGCGGCGCGGACGAGATCTGGCACCTTGGGGACGTATGCGATGAATGGGTTCTTGAGGAGCTACAGTTGCGGGGGCCTCCGGTCACGCACGTGCACGGAAACTGCGATTACAATCCGAGATGGCCGCTCACGGTTGACCTAACGAGAAATGGGATCCGGTTTCGGCTGCAGCATATTTGTCCCTCGGGAAAGCCACGCATTCCATGCGACGTTCTCCTGCACGGTCACACCCATGTTCCTCGTGATGAAATGATCGGCGGCATTCGGTTGCTGAATCCTGGATGTGTCACGCGTCCGAATCGCGGCGCGCCGCCAAGCGTCGCCTGGTTGACCGTGAATGATCAAGGCAACCTGACGTGGGAGTTGAGGTTGCTCAGTTGAATCCGGCATTCGCGGGACTGTACTCGCCCAGCTCAGTCGGGGCGTTGATGGCCCGACCACGGCGACAGAGCGCCGTGGCTACAGTAATCGCACTGGCATTATTCCTGTCGCAAGGCGACGATAGGATCGACGCGACTGGCGCGGCGGGCCGGAACCCAGGAGGCGAACAGTGTAGCAACGAGCATGATGCCACCTACGGCGAGATAGAGCTCTAAGTTCGGGCCGCTCGCTTCGAATAAAACGCGCTGAAGAAATTTCGACAATGCGATTGCACTGACCAGGCCGATCCCGGCGCCGACGAGCAACAGTTGCATTCCATGTGACAGAATCATGGTGCGGACCTGCGTCGGACGAGCACCAAGCGCAAGACGAATACCGATTTCGCGCACCCGTTTGGATGTGGTATAAGCCAGCAAACCGTAGAGACCGATGCTCGCAACCGTGAGCGCGAGCGCGGCAAAGACCGAGAAAAGGAAGCTGAGCAGACGTTGCGTGCCCCACGTCTCGCGAACACGATCGCTCATTGGGCGGACATCGAACAGCGGCAATGAGGGATTGACCGACGCGATCGCCTCGTGAATCGCGCGCGAGACCTGCGCAGGTGCCATTGTCGATCTTACAAACAACGTCAGGCTCGGCCGTTGAGCCTGACCTAACGAACAATAGATTACCGGCAAAGGCGCCATCTCATCGATGGCGTGAAAACGCATCGGCGCGACGACGCCAACAATTTCGCTCGGGACGTTTCCTTCTTCATCATTCCCGGCATCGACAAAGAGCCGCTTGCCGATCGGATCCTCGTTAGGGAAATATTTGTCCACCGTTGTTTGATCGATAATGATAACGCGCGGTGCATCCTTGGTGTCGCGGTCGTTGAATGTACGGCCGCGCAGGAGCGGCACTTCGAGCGTTGCGAAATAATCCCCGTAAACAACCTCAAGATCGGCGTTCAACATTTGTGAGGGCTGCGGCTGCGGAGTGCCTTCGCGCCAAAATCCGGTTTGCCATCCACCCATTAGCGGACCGTTCGAGCTGAGGGAGGCGTGTCCGATTCCGGGGATTGGGCGCATCTTTTCGAGCAATGCGCGCGCGAAAGTGTCGATCTTCTCCCGGCTATTGAACGTCTTCCACGGTAGTTCAAAACGCGCGGTGAAGAGATGCTTCGCTTCGTAGCCCAAGGAAAGCGATTGCAGGCGCGAAAAGCTTTTCAGCACGAACGCGCTGGCGACGAGCAGCGTCAAGGTGAGCGCGATTTGCGTGATGACGAGCCAGTCGCGTGTCCGTCTGGCTGAGGGCGCTTCACCGCTGCCGGCCGAGCCTGTTTTTAACGCCACCTGGACATCGGTGCGCGATGTTTGCCACGCCGGCCAGAGCCCGAATAGTGCCGCCGTCATAGTCGCGATCAGCAACGTGAATGCCAGCACCGGCAGATCGAATGATATCTCCTGGAACCGGGCGGCGTTTTGCGGCGCGAGAATCGACAACGAATCGCGCGCCCAAAGCGCGATAAAAAAGCCGAGCGCACCGCCGATCAATGCGATGACTAAACTTTCGATGAGAAGTTGCCTGACTATTTGCCTGCGGCTGGCACCAACGGCTGCGCGGATGGCGAATTCACGTTCGCGCGCAGCCCCACGCGCAGCGAAGAGATTCGCCAGGTTCGCGCACGCAATCAGCAGCACCAGCGCGACTGCGCCCAGGAGCAGGTCGAGATTTGTTCGATATTTTCCAACCAGATTTTCGAGCAGCGGCGTGACGACGACAGTTTCGCCGGCGTTTGTTTCGGGATAGGCCTTTTCCAAACGCGCGGCGATGGTCTTCATTTCGCTGCGCGCAAGGGCGACGTCGATATTCGGTTTAAGCCGCCCCCACACGTACATCATGGGATGATGCGAACGGTCGAGCCACGCCGGGTTATTGCTGCGCCGGCCTAGCGAAACCCAGACATCGCTGTCCTGTGGTGAAGTCATCTCGGCAGGCATCACGCCGATGACAGCGAAATTTTGGTCGTGCAACGTGATCGATTGACCCAGAATTTGCGGAGAACGATTGAAGGCGCGCTGCCAAATCCGATCGCTGATGATTGCGACCGGCGGCCCCCCCGGCTTGTCTTCATCTTCGCTGAAGACCCGGCCGATTTTGGGCCCGACACCGACGACATCGAAGAAATTACGCGTGACGGATGCGCAGGAGACGCGCTCCGGATCGCGGCCGGGGATACCGCTCAAATTACGCGATTCTTTGTGAGTGCAGGCGAGGTGCTCGAAGCTTTTCGCCTCTTTTTGCCAATCAAAATAGTCGGGCAACGCGACGGAATAGTCCTGACTGGGCCCGGACGATTCGTTCAAGACCATGATCCGATCGGCGTGCGGATAGGGGAGCGGCCGCAGTAGAACGGAATTGATGATGCTGAAGATGGCCGTGTTGGCGCCAATGCCGAGGGCGAGAGTCAAGACCGCGATCAGGGTAAAGGCGGGCTGTTTTGCCAGCATTCGCAAGGCGTAACGAAAATCCTGGATGATGCCGGTCATGCTTTATTCATTGCGGAGAGCGATGACTGGGTCAACGCCGCTCGCTCGTTGCGCTGGCCACCAGCACGCGATTAGCGCAACCAGCGACAGCCCGATGGAGGTCGCGATCAGAGTTGGAAAATGAGTTGGGCCGATGTCGTAAAGCATTCCACGGAGCGATTGTGCGCAAATAAAAACAGCCATCAGACCGAAAACGACGCCGAAAAAGACGAGTCGCATGCCTTCACCGATGACCAGCCGCAACACATCAGCACGTTGAGCTCCGAGCGCGAGACGAATTCCAATTTCGTGCGTGCGTTCTGTCACGGCGTAGCTCATCACTCCAAAAATTCCGCCCGCGGCCAGGAGGAGCGCGACTCCGGAAAATAAACTAACGAGAATCGCATGGAAACGCGGTTGCGCGACCGAGGCATCGACGTAATCGGAAAGCGTGCGCGCACGATAGACCGCCACGTTCTTATCGATCTCGTGGGCCACCCGATTTACCGCGGAAATTAAGCCGTGTGGATCTCCGCTGGTGCGGACCAGAATCGACAACGTTTGAACCGCAAACTGCGCATGCGGTAAATAGACCTCGGGTTTCGGATCCTCTCTCAAACTAAGCGCGCGAGCGTCGCCCACCACACCGACGATTTGACGGAACGGCGGCTCTCCCGGCGTGGTCGAGCCTCGCGGTTTGATCCGTTTCCCGAGAGGATTCTGCCCGGGAAAAAACTGCCGTGCGAATGACTCGCTCACGATCGCAACCGGTGGATTCTTATCGTCGTCCTGCGCATTGAAATCGCGGCCGCTGCGCAACGGAATTCGCATGGTTCTGAAATAATCGAGGCCCACGGCATTTTGTTGAACAATTGGAAGCTGAGGTTTCGGCAAAGGCCGCTCCTCGATCTCGAGATCAAAAGTGACCTCGCTCCCACTTAACGGCAGCCACCACACTGAACTCGCTCCTTCCACGCCCGGCAAAGCAGCAATCGAGGCGAGCAATTTTCGATAGAACCGAGTGGCCTCTTCCGCTTTTCCATAACTGGAATCCGGCAATGCGATGCGAGCGGTCAGCACATCGGCTGGATCGAATCCGGGCGTAACGCGATGAAGCCGGACGAAACTTTGCAGAAGAAGACTGGCGCTGGCGAGCAATACCAAAGCCAGCACGATTTCGATCACGACCAGCAGGCTCCGTGTACGCTGACCGCGTACGCCTTCACTGGAACCTCGCGCGCTTTCATTCAATGAGCTAACGAGATCT
>JBKPQI010000217.1:0-7449 GCA_046733975.1 Verrucomicrobiota bacterium | reverse complement strand
CTTTCACCGTCTCGTCTTTGCCCTGGGTATTAAGAACGAGCAATGCTTCGTAACGATTCATCAGGGTTCCTCAACTTTATTGAACGTGTTCATCGCGGCAACGACACCGTTGTCAACCGCGCATTTGATTGCCTCGACTGAGCGCTCCACCGCTAATCTCACCAGCGGACGCTCTTCTTCGAAAAAGCGGCCCAGGACATGGTCGACGGATCCGGCTGCGGGGGCGGCCCCGATGCCGATGCGCAACCGTGGAATTTCTTCGGTTCCGAATTGCATGATAACTGAATCCAGGCCGTTGTGACCGCCGGTGCCGCCACTCGCGCGAATCCGGATGCGTCCGAGCGGAAGTGCGAAATCGTCCAGAATCACGAGGATCTCCGATGCCTCGATTTTGTAAAACTGCGCAATCGTGACAAGCGGGAAGCCGCTGTGATTCATTGAACTCATCGGCTTCGCCAACAGCAAATTGCCGCGCTTGGACGTTACAGCATCCCATTTCGCCGATTTCTCCCAGGTCAGAGCCAATTGATCCGCCAATCGATCAAGGACCATGAAACCAATGTTGTGCCGCGTGCCGGCATAATCGGCGCCTGGATTGCCCAAACCTGCGACCAAACGAATCCGGGCGGTGTCGATTTGGGCTGACGGCATTGGACTTGGCATCGAGCGGCGGAACGCTCGACCCACTGCAGAAACGGATGCTTACTTTTTGGCTTCTTTTTCCTTGGACGCAGAAGGAGCTGCCTTTGCTGCACCCGCTGGAGCAGCTGTCGCTGTTTCGCCTTCCTCCTTCTTTTCCTTAATCACCTCGGGTCCAGCGGCCGCTTCCGCCGTCGCCGCGACCGGTTCCTCTTCTACCGATGGGGCGACAACCGAAAATGCCGTCAGATCAAGCTGTGTTTTCGCGGCCACACCCGCGGGCAACTGAATGTCGCGGACGTGAATGGAATCGCCAATGTTCAAGCTGGAAACATCCACCGTGATTTTGTCCGGCAAATCGCGCGGCAAACATTCCACCTCTAAAGCGCGCAGGCTTTGTTCAAGCAATCCTCCAAAATTCTTCACCCCATTGGCCAGTCCCGACGGTTCGAGTGGCACGTCCGCTTCGATTTTCTCGTCCATCGAAACGGCGTGGAAATCGACATGCAAAACGTCTCCGCCCACCGGGGAATGTTGAATTTCCTGAATCATCGCCATACGCGAACTCTTCTCGCCGGCAATCTCGAGCTCGACGAGAATATTTTCGCCGGAGGCGTGACTTAACATCAAGCTGATGTCGCGCCGTGAGACTTGGAGCGGCTGAGGCTTCTCTTTGCCGCCATAAACAATCGCGGGAACGATTCCGCGCGCTTTGAGCTTGCGAATGGCTGAGCGGCCAGTCGTTTCCCGAGGCTCCGCCGTTAGTTTTACTTGTTTAGCCATAATTTAACCTTTGCCGTTATCAATTTTGAACAGCGACGAAACCGATTCATCATTATGGATTCGCTTCATTCCTTCGCCGAGAAGTTCTGAAACGCATTGCACCTCGACCGAAAAACCTTCAATGGTGCGCACCGGTGTGCTGTTAGTCGTTACTAATTCCTTAATTTGAGATTTTTGCAACCGCGGAACGGCGAGATCAACCAGCACCGCGTGTGCAACTGCAGCATAAATATCGAGCGCGCCATGCTTCTTCAAAATCGTCGCCGCCGAAGTCAGAGTGCCCGCAGTTTCAGTTAAATCGTCTGCCAGCAAAACATCGCATCCTTCGACTTCACCGATGACGTAGAGTGCCTCGGTTTCGGTCGCGCTCTTGCGCTGCTTTGCCACAATGGCGAGTCCGGCACCGAGCGCTTGAGAATAAGCCGACGCCATTTTCAATCCCCCGACATCAGGCGACACAATTACGGTCTGTCGGGTCAATTTTTGCCGCAGGTACTTAATAAGAACGGGCATGGAATAAAGGTGGTCTACGGGGATATCGAAAAAGCCCTGCACCTGCTGCGCATGCAGATCCATCGTGAGAACGCGATGGACACCGGCTGCGACCAGAAGATTTGCAATTAGCTTGGCCGTGATCGGCACCCGGGGTTTGTCCTTGCGATCCTGGCGCGCGTATCCAAAAAACGGAATCACTGCAGTGATGCGATCGGCGCTGGCACGTCGCGCTGCGTCGACCATGATGAGCAATTCCATCAGATGATCGTTCGTCGGCGGGCAGGTCGGCTGAATGATGAAGACATCCCGGCCGCGAATGTTCTCCTCGATTTTAACGTAGGTCTCGCCGTCCGGAAACGCACTGATCGTGGCCTGGCCGAGCGGAACACCAATGTAATTACAGATACGCTGAGCGAGCTCGCGATTGGCTGAACCGCTGAACACCTTCATTTCCGGTTGGAGCGCGAACATAGCCGGGCGCAAGATTACGCGCGGCGCGGGATTGTTTGCAACCATGCGTCGCCCGAATCGATAAAAAAGCTGAGGGCGATGGGCAGTATCGCTAATCCCAGCGAAGGGGCGTGCGAGTACAAACCGATCTCGGGGGCATCCACAAACCATCGTTGGCAGCAATGACGGATCATCGGAGTTTTGGACGAGTCTCACAACTGCGACGCAGCGTCAGTAATAATCGGGTCGACGACCAAGGATGTGGCCGGCTAACTCGACACAGTGGAAAAGGTGGTCCAACAAATAGAGGCACTTAGGCCTTCTGAAGGCGTACTGGGGCGTCCCAACACCCACGATTGCAAGAAGTTACAGGCCTTTGCTCCGACGCAAAGCGCGGGGCTTGGGCATGCCGGTTGCTGTTATAATTACTATATCTATAAGATGAACTATAGCATCACCGCCCTTTCTTACTCCGGCTCGTTTGATAGCCTCGCCGGCTTCGCTCTCGCCAGCGTCGGACTCGTTTTTTGCATAGTCGCCCTTCTCAAAATCAGTTCCATCGCCTGGCATAACATGTCTCAGACGCTGTCCCGGCACTGGCACTTCGCCAGTCACTTTACACGTCAGCCTTCACGGGGCCGTTCTTAAGTCCCAATCTCCTCACGGGTTTATGGTCCATTCAGTGGTTTCCCAAATCGCCAGCGTCTTCCGCTCTGCTCGCGCCGTCGAAATGCGTGGCCAGCGCGAAACCTCTTTCCCATCGCCCACGCAACAGCGCCAAGGGCTTACCTCGGCTATTCCCCCCGGCACGAGCTTTTCCAAATTGCGAGTCGGCCGGTCTTTCTCACGTCGAGCCGGTTGACTTGGTTTGCTCCCCGGTTCGGGACATGTGTTCCGCGGTTTGATCGCTCGAGGAGCAGCGTTTCCTCAGAGTTGTAGAGGCGCGCCGCGGCGAGCGCCTGATCCCCCAATGTGATCCTCGTCGTCGCGACCGCGGCTCCAACATTCAGGCCCCGAGAATCGACGGGTGATTACCGAATCCAACCGGTGGTGAAGTTGCTTTTGCCACGTGCCTCGCGCATACTTCGTTTGGCCTGATGAGCGCGACCCAGGTGATCCATATTGAACGTCCGACCACGGACTCCAAGATTTTTGCACACACGCGATGGGACGCGGTGCCGGCACTCGCGGCCCTATTTCATTTATTCTATTTCCTGGCGATGTATTTCCTTTTCCCCTACACGCCCCTTTCGGTGATGCTGATCATGGGTTTCGTTTACGCTTTGATGATCAACGCCAACATCAACGGCGTGGCCCACAACTTCATTCATAATCCTTTCTTTCGCCCGAACTGGATGAATCGTCTCTTCGGAGTGATCGAATCCGTCGCGTGCTGTTTTTCGCAGACCTACTACGACGCGGTCCACATGCAGCATCATAAGGGTAATGCCGATCGTCCGGACGAGAATGGCGAAACGATCGATTGGATTTCGATCTACCGGCATGGACATGAGGGCGAAGCAGAAAATCCATGGAGCTATGTCTTCCTCAGCTTTTTTCGCGATAATCCGGCAGCAATCAAACGCGAATTAGCAAAGCGCGGAAATGCCGATGTGCACTGGGGCACTGTCGAGCTTGCTACCTTTGTTTGTGTTTTACTCGCGATGGCGGTGATCGTGCCGACGAAACCAATTGGTTTCATTAACTGGCGTTACATGTTGTTCTTTCTTCCTTTCTTCTACCTTGGTCATTGTTTCAGCTACTTGAACGGGTACTTCCGCCATTACGGTGCTAATCCCGACAAGCCCATCGCCTGGGGAGTAAGTAGCTACGGGAAACTTTACAATTGGATTTTCTTCTATAACGGCTACCACGCCGAACATCATTTCCGGCCAAAAGTGCATTGGACGAAAATGGAACAATTTCAGCGGCAGATCGCAAACCTACAAAAGGCGGAGGGCGTTCGGGTGATCAGTCACGCGCACATGCTCGGTTTCCTGGATCCGAATCTGCCGAAGCGCCGCCAGGCTGCAGTGGAGCCTACCGAAGCTATTTCCTAGGCAGGAGCGTTGACTTCAGTCACCTGCTGGCTCCGAGCCGTAGTGGCAGGGTGAATCCGCGCCTACTCGGCTAAAACTCGCCCGCAGTTTTTCCCTCCTGATCAGCATTGACGGCATCGGATTTGCAATTCCCGCTTTACTCGCTCAATCACATCGCACCAGTCACCCGAACGGTGTTGTCGAAACAATCGTATCGTTGGATACCACGGCGAATCCCAGCGATCGATCATCCAGCGCCAGTCGGATTCCGAATGCAATAGCACCCAGGTCGGGATAGCCAGTGCGCCACCGAGGTGCGCCGGCATGCTGTCGACCGAAATGAAAAGATCGAGTCCAGCAATTAGCTGCGCAAGTTCTAGGAGATCGTCTCGTCGGGAATCCAATCCAAACGATTTGTTCCAGAGATGTGCCGCGGGACCATGCTGAAGCACATGCCACGTAACATCTGGTATGCTTCCCAGCCCACGGATGATTTGGAATGGAATCGAACGGCGGGTATCCCAGTCCCCCGCGTTCCATACCAAACCAACATTTAAATTGGCCGCAAACGCCATGCGTTCCGCTTCAACTTCAAAGTAGGGCGTCTCGCATGGAATAGTATCGATACACGTGCGCAAGACGTACGGTAGCTCCATTACTTCAACTGCCACATCATACGAATGCGGATCGATTTGCCCGAGTGGGAATACTTCATCTATCCCCGACACTGTTCGCACAAGCGACAACAACTCCGGTTGCGCCTCCACGCTCACGCGCTGTGCCATTCTGCGTACAACCGGCGCGTAGCGGATAAATTGAATGGTGTCGCCCAGCCCGTGGTAACACCGAATTAAAACATGACCATGGAGCGGTTCGCCGCGCCAAACCCATTGCTCGTGCCGCGGCCGGTCATCGCACCCCAGTGCTTTTCTCTCCGCAAGAACTTCATCGCTGATCTGCCATGCACCCTCGAAGTCGCCGGTCCGCATGCGACTCATCCAGGCAGGCCCGCGCGTGTCCATCTCCGTGGAACGCGCGATCTCACCGGCTTGGATTGGTCAAATCAAGCCGTAAACGAAGAGCGCAGCTTTTCTTTCTTACTCTCGCATTCTTCCTGAAGCCGCAGCACGTCATTTGTCAGCTGCTTCTCCAGGGATTCAACTTCATCGACTTTGCCGGCTGCAGCAGCCTTTTTGATCTGGTCCGACAGGAAGATTTTACGTTCCGCGATTCTGGCGCCGAAGGCCGAGTCGATCTCCGCCAGCTGCGTTTTTTGGTCGGCGGTTAATGCAATCGTAGGCGAGACTTTTTGCAGCCGTTCCATCGCCAGTTCATAGGCCGATTTCATCCTAAAGACCGTTGCCCGTTGCGTCGGCGAAATCAATTTCTAAGTTAAACCGATGGCTCGCACCATTCGCCTTATCTCCACTGATTTTGATGGCACTCTGGTCGCGCACGACAACGATCCTGTGCTGGATCCACCGTGTATCGAGCTAATCGGACAACTGCAACGGGACGGCGCGGTCTGGAGCATCAACACAGGACGATCAGTTGAATTGTTGGAGTCAGGGCTGTTCGATTTTGAATTTCCTATTCGTCCCGATTTCATTCTTACCAGCGAACGCGATGTTTTCCGGCCATCACGCAACGGCGGAAAATGGGAGCCGTTCGGCGATTGGAACGATCGCTGCGCGCAGGCGCATGCCGAGCTGTTCAATTCGGCACAATCGGTCCTGAGCGAGATTATTGATTTCGTGAATCAGAAAACGACAGCGCGTGTCATCTATTTTGGCCCGGATCCAGAAGGCCTGGTGGCATCAAGCGAGGAGGAAATGGATCGCATCACAGAGTTCGTGGAACGGGTGCGGGCGAAGCAGCCTGAATTTAATTATCAACGCAACACCATCTACCTGCGATTCTGTCATGCCGCCTATCACAAAGGCGCCGCTCTGGCTGAGTTGTCCCGACTGATCCACGTGCCACGCGAACAAATCTTCGCCGCCGGCGATCATCATAACGATGTTTCCATGCTCGACGGTCGTTTTGCCGCCATGCCTGCTTGTCCTGCAAATGCCATCGATCAGGTGAAAGATGCCGTTCGATCCGCGGGCGGCTACGTCGCTGACCGTGAATACGGCGCCGGCGTTCACGAAGCCTTGCTGCATTTCACGAATGGTGGAACCACGGATTATACCCGATAACACGGATTAGTTCTGCGCTAAACGCGTCAAAAACGCTGTAGTTCCCCCTACTCTGGTTCCCAAACTCCAAGTTTGGGAACCCGTCGGCGTCGAAACTCAGTTTCATCGCCAAAACTCGGTTTCAGAGTCACGCGTTCAAAGTATTGCTCACGACGATGAAAGAGTTTCAAGACTGCCGCGTTCCCAAACTGAGTTTGAGAACGAGAAGGGACCGGGAAAAAACTAACCGAAACGGATGGACGCGCTTCTGCGCGTCCTTAGCGGCGGAATCGCGCGCCGGTCATCACGACGAGAATCGCGTTAGAAGCAAATTCTGCTCATTGCCGTTTCGTTATTCAAGCTTCGTCATTTCCAGCCGGCTTCACTCTCTTCGGCCAGAGAAATCGGCAATTCCGCATCGGCTTCAATTTTCCCAGCGAAACGGTTGGTCATATAGGTCATCATCAACACCCAGAATGCGAGAGCGAGCGCGAAGATCGGAAACTGCAGGGCCAGCGGCAACGAATACACGATCGCCATCAACGGGATCCAGACCGCCCAGGTCGCGAATACGACCGGGAGCGCGTGTTGGCGATAATATTGCCAGGTAAATAGCTTACGCACTTTGGCAAACGAATATCCCGCGTTTTTCCACGCATAACCCCAGACTCCGTAGGGCGCGGCAAAGAATGGGTTGTATCCGAATTGATCGACACAAATCTTGCCCGCCACAATTGCAAAAGTCGTCCGATCGCCCAGCCATTCCGCCAACCCGCGCTGCATCAGGTTAACCAGAAAGCCGTCGAACGCCCAAAAGGGCGCGTTAAACATAAAGTTGCGCGCGTTCTGCCAGCCGACCCGGC
>JBKPQI010000216.1:0-14779 GCA_046733975.1 Verrucomicrobiota bacterium | reverse complement strand
GAGAAGATTGCGCGCAACCGCCGTCGGCTTTTCATCCTCATCCTTGATTTTGGCCAGTTGAATTTCTTTTTCCCGCGCCACCGCCTCCGGTAGCAGCGTCGCGTTCAGTAAAACATCAGCCAGAATATCTGTCCCCAGCGCGAGATCGGGTTGAGTGACATCGACGTTCACTACCAAACTGTTGTTGCCACCTTCCGCTGTGATCTCACCGCCCACTGCCTCCAATTGATTTGCGATTTGCTCTGCCGTCCGCGTTTTCGTTCCTTTCAAAAGCGACTTGGCCAGAAGACGCGTGATTCCGCTGGTTGATTCCGTCTCGACTAACAAGCCGCCTCGAAATACTGCGGACATCGCAATGAGCGGGAGACGCTCATCTTCCCGCACCAGCACACGAAGCCCGTTCGACAGCTCGAACTTTTGAATTTCTCCCATCAGCGCCGGCACCGCGCTTTCGCTTTTTGATTTGAGCGATCCCTTTGGGTTCAGCGAAACGATGGTGAGGTTTTCGTCAGTCAGATATTGAACGGCCACTCGCTGGATATCGTCCAGCGTGACCTTCTGAATCTTGTCGAGATATTCGCGGCTAAAGTTCAGGTTCCGAGTGAGAAACCAATTTGTGCCAAGGTCGGTGGCCTGCCCGCGCATGGTACGAAGCGAGGCCAATTCCTGTGAAAGAACAATCTTCTTACCCTTGGCCAATTCTTCAGCGGTAACACCGTCACGCCGGATATCCTCGATCATCTGCAAAACCAGAGCCTGAGTCGCTTCACGATTCTGCGGGTCGAGAATGGCGTCGACCCCTAGAATTCCGGGATCGCCCGGCGTGTAAGAAAATGCCGAGATGCCAAAAGCAAGCCCCGATTCCTCACGCACTTTACGATAAAGACGCGAGCTGTGGCCTTCGCCCAGAACGACGGTCAGAAGATCGAGGGCGGGAACATCCGGGTGGCTAATTTCGGGCACGTGCCAGGCCATGGCAAAGTGCGTCAACTCCGTTGCGAACTCCTGATGGACTTCGCGTCGGCCAAGTTGAGGCGGTTCGGGCGGGACATAGATGGGAGCGAGTGATTTTGCCCGGCGGTCTTTGAAAAAATCTTCAACCTTTTTCCGGACTTCGGTCGCATCGACGTCTCCCACCACGACAAAGGTAAGATTGTTCGGCACGTAGCGGGCGTTGTAGTATTCCATCACCTGCTCGTGCGTCAGCTGGTTGTAAATGTCGATTAATCCAATCACCGGCAGCCGATAGGGATGTCGCTGGTAGGCGGTCGCAAAAAGAAGGTGCGTGATCATGCGACCGGGATCATCCATTCCCATGGCAAACTCGCGCCGGATCACTTCTTGTTCCTTGACGTATTCCTGAGCCGCCAGCGTTGAGTTCATCATCGCATCGGCCAGAATGTCGAGCGCGGTCAACGCTCCATCTTTTGGGACGTCGATCCAAAAAACCGTACGATCGAACGAGGTGTAGGCATTGATGTAACCACCGACGTCCTGAATTTTCTGCGCAATCTCGTTAGTCGATCGTGTCTTCGTTCCCTTGAACAGCATGTGCTCGAGAATGTGGGAAAGGCCGGCGCCGAGATGTTTGTCTTCAGTCGTACTGCCGGCTGCGCACCATGCTTGCACGCTCGCCACCGGCGCGCTCCGATCTTCCTGCACGATGACAGTCAGTCCGTTGGTCAGCGTCCAGCGTTGCGCGGTATTCGGAGGGAAGCTGATGAGCGGAGACTCCATCTTTGTGATTGCCTTAAGATTTGCGTGGTTATGCATGAAATCGCTAAAAGACCGCCGGGAACAGCGGCTCAACCAGCCTTCGGCGTGGGCAGAGATAATTCTTTGCCGCTCGGGGGAACCTCGGGCTGGAAGGGTTTCACAAAGGCCTCCCCGAAATCATAGACGGCCTTGAAATCGTCCATCGAATCCTCATCCGTCTTCCCGAAAATGCCGGCGCCGATCAGATTGAAAACCATGTGACCCACATCTTCGCAGCAATTCACTCCCCAGTGGGAAAGAACGCTTAGCGCCATCGGTCCAAACTCTCTCAACGCATACTGCCGAACGCCTTCCAGCAACTCGGGGCCGGCCACATGTTTAATGGAGGCGCCTTTGAGTTTTTTTTGCTGTTTAGTCGTGAAGTCGAGCGCATCCCGCAGAAAAATGTAGGCGTCGCGCTGGTAACGCGGATCACTTGCTACGATGGAATCGAGCGCTTCGGTGAATCCAATTTTTTGCATATTAACTCAGGCGTAAAAACGCGCTCCACGATAACGGGCAAGGTCCGGTCGAGCAACTCACGCGCCGGGGTTATCACTGCAGCTGGGTTTGCAGCGCATCGAGATAAACCGAAAGCGCGTCGTGTCGGTGTGGCGGCGCATCGTTGGTGTTGGCGGCATTCAAATAATCGCGAAAAGTGCCCGAGTTGGTTTTCGCCTGGGTCGCCTCATACCAGTTCATGAAATCATCCACCTCGCTCATCCGGGCGGCGATCTTCTCACGTAACCCTTTGCTGTTAGTCAGACGTTTTGCCAGGCCCCTTCTCTTCTTTCGCGCCAGCGACTCCGCCGCTAACTGATAATCGACGACGATTGGTCGCAACAGCGGATGCGCGCGAGTGGTCAAGAGCATCAGGCGTTCGCCCAATTTTTTTGCCGCGACCGTATCGATGTTCGGCCGGCTCGATCCTACCGTCTCATCCAAGGTTAATGAATTCTTCTTCGTTCGATCCTGCGCAATTTTTGTCTGCAAACATTCGTCCAGCTGCTCTGACGTTGCCACGAAGGTAAGCAGAGCAAATCGCCGCTCGCCCGCTACGCGCGCGATGTTCTCGCGCCAGCTTTTTTCAATCGCGCCGGAATCGTTTCCGAGCCATGGAAAATGGGATTGCAAATCCGCGACGACGTCGGTCGAAGCACGCGGCAGATCGAGGATGTAGCGCGCCAGCTGCGTCGGCCCATTGTCGTGCTCCAGCAAAATTCTCACGAGCGCGCTGGCGCACGCACAGTACAAGGCCCGCGAAGGGGAATCGAGCATCCCCGGACGTTGAGCGAGGAAGTCCTTCAGCGCCGGTGGATTTGTTGCCGCCGTGTCCAAGCCCTCAAACACCTCGGGACTCTCATTATCCAGCGTCAGAATTCCGTCGACCAGCCAGTCCGGCGAAGCGATGTAAGGTGTGCCAGCCGGCAAGGCAGGTAATGAGCGGTAACTCATTTCCAAAAGGACGGCGCGCAATATTTCGCGTTGCAGCATCGCGGTTTGAGGATCAGACGTTACCAGAAGGTCAAGTTGTATTTTGAGACCCGCGCCGGTCTGGCTGAAATCGAGCAGCACGGGTGGAATTTCAGGAATGTTCGCCTGCGGCCGCTGGAGATTGAGCAAAATGGGCACGCTCCATCGGTCGCGCACCTGCAGCAAAGCGAGCACTTTTGATTTGGTCCGTTCGGCGGCATCCGAAACCGCGCTGCGCAGCAGTCTATTGCCGCCAAAAATAATGAACTGACGAGAAGGGCTGACGCTGCGCTCCAAGGTCGCGGCGGTGGCAGCCATAGAGCTACAGCCCAACGCAAATAAAACAAGGATAACCGAGCGCGTACCAGGGCAATGACTGTTGCGGGGTCGCGGGGGCTCGCGCGTCGACGGTGCAACGAAGCCTGTGATCATGTGATACACCAGTTTATCCTGTTATGTAGAATGATAACTAGCACCGGCAAAAGCAGTTCCGAAAATTACGGAAAAATTGAAAGATTTCGATCAAATCCCGTCTAATTAACATAGGACTTATGAAGGCAAAATTACTCATTCTTATGGCCATTGCTGCGCTTTCCGTGAGCACACCGGCGTTTGCCAGGCAGCGCGTTGTTCAAACGCGAGATGGTCGCGCGGTTGTCGTTAACAATCATCGGCACTATTCGCGAGGTAGCAGCGTTTACTGGAATGTCGGCGTAGGCGTTCCGTTCTTCGGAGGCGGATATTACAGCGGTTATCCGTACTACGGCGGCGGATATTATTCCGGCTACCCTTCCTATTACGGAGGCTACTATGGCGGCTACCCCTACGGATACAACTACTCTCCATACGCGTATAACGGGTATTACTCCAACTCCAGTTACCCGTATCATTACAATCGGTATTCCTCCTACCGCGATTCGAATGACTCCGTCGTCATTCGCGTTCAGCAGCGACTCGCTCGCGCCGGATATTACCGTGGAGCGATCGATGGAGTAATCGGCCAGCGAACTCAATATGCCATTCGTGCATACGAGCGGAATCACGGGCTGCCGGCGAATGGAGTTATTGATCATCGTCTGCTCCAGACGCTGGGATTGGCGTAGGCCAGCACCGCTAATTTTGGGGTGGGGTTAACGGGCATCTTGCCTGTCCCCACCAGGGCGGTTTTTACTGGGCGGTAGCTGCAGCCGCCGAACTCACCTCAACCATTTTGTCGTGGAGCTGAATAGCGCCAACTTTGTTTAGTAGCTTGTGCTCACGGTCCATCGCCGCGACGGCGTCACCGAATAAAAACCCCAAGTAGGGGAGCACGATTGGATGAAGCGCCAGACGTCCAATGGCAGCGCTTTTGGGCGTGGCAACCACCTTGCCGTTGTTTATTTGCACATCGTAATCCCCGGAACTGAAGATTGAGTAGCCGAAAATCGATCTTTCCATTGTTACGCGACAATTGCCTTCGCTGAACCCGAGAATTGCACGTTCGAAACCGAGCAGAGGATGATCCAGCTTATCTTTTTTGTGCTTCATCACGTTCGCGAGGTAGGCGTTAACATCATCTTCCGAGAGTTGAAGCGTCTTGGGCTGCTTGGATTCAGTCAAATCCTCTAAGCTCAAATTGATTTGGGGCGGTAGGGTCTCGCTTTTCGCCGCTGGCGGGACGTCCGGCGGAATTAAAACTTCCACCAGGACAGCGGTAACGCATGCCGCGAGGATCATTTTGATTGCTTTGAGAAGGAATAGTTTCGTCCTGACGCGGCGCTGGCTGAACATTCCCCGCATCCGCCTGTGTAAGTCTTCAGCCGTTTCGACCTTCGCCGTCTTACGGCTGGCCAGTGCCGAGCGATCCAGACGCGCCCCGCAATCATGGCAATAAATGCGCTCGGCTTCGTTTTCCCGCCGGCATTCCGGACATGTGAGTTGCATCGGAGTGGCTGTCTTCATTCGCTCTTTTTCTCCGGCTTGGGGGCTTTCGGAGTCCCCTCACCCTTTGTCTCGGTTTTCGGTTTCTCGGAAGCCGGTGTCTCTTTTTTAGCGGCTTCTTTGTAGGAACTGCTGCGGTAATCGGTTGTGTAAAAACCGGGTCCCTTGAAGATGATTCCGGCGCCGGTACCGAGCAGCCGTTTCACCTTCCCGTGTCCCCACTTCGGTAACCGGCAAAGCTCCTTCGGACATTCGCGAAACGGCTCGTCGCGCATCGACTGAAAAGCATCGAAATGTTGGCCGCATTTGGCGCAGGCGTACTCGTATGTGGGCATGGAAAGATTTGGGAGCTGCAAAGTAGATGCGTTCAAAAGCAAAATTCAAGCCCGGGAAGAGTGCCAGCGCCGGCATTTAGGAGGAATAATGCTGCCCGCTTCTTGACTTCAGACGCGCGATAAGGAACGTCCTGACCGATTAATGAAAACGGGGAATAAAGGGTCGATTAGAGGGCTTATCGCATCGGTTTCAATCGTGCTCCTCGCCGGCTGCGGACAGGACCCGCGGTTCTCGACCGAAACCCAGTATCTCGGTGGCGTTTACGGACCGGGCCCGGTTTCGGCCGGAGCTCCACAGGATAATGTTTCTTATTGGGACGGGGACGAGATGGAGGGAAAAGCGACCGTGAAAATCAGCCTGGGCGAGCAGCGGGCGTATTTCTATAAAGGCGGCAAACTCGTGGGGATTTCACAGTTGTCCACCGGACGCGAGGGCCTAAATACCCCGATTGGAAAGTTTGCGATCCAGCAAAAGGACGTGAATCACGTCTCAACCAAATATGGCGACTACGTCGATTCTGCCGATCAGGTCGTCAAACCAAACGTCGAACTGGGCAAGGATCCGATTCCTCCCGGCAGCCATTTCAAGGGCGCGCCCATGCCTTTCTTTATGCGGATCCATGGCGGAGTGGGAATGCATGCTGGATATTTGCCTGGCTATCCAGCTTCTCACGGTTGCATTCGGATGCCGGAGTTCATGGCTGAAAACTTTTTCAAATCGGTCAACGTCGGCACGCCGGTAACAATCACAAACTGACGTCGATTGAAGATCAACGGGCGAGACGCCCGTTGTCCGCACAGCAGGATCCTGCGCCCTCGCATTGAAGTTGAGGCTCTTTTCGGCGACAGCTTCTAGTGGAAAAAGGCGACTTTCTCCAGCTCGCCGCAGCGGCCGAACCGATCGCGCGCAAATTGCGCCAGATCGAGGCCGGGTTTTTTCCCATCCGTTTCAGTCACGTGATCGAAAGCGCACAGCCTTTCCTTGTCGCAACTATCGCGAGCGACGTGCATCGCAATGCAGCGACTTGGGTGATATGCCCCACTGTGCGCAAGCAGGAGCTTTTTTTCGAAAGTATCTCTAACTGGAACTCAGATGCTGCCTTTCTACCGGAAGCGGAGTTCGCTGCCGTGGAGAACATCTTGCCCGATCCGGAGATCGCAGCGGAGCGGCTGGCGCTTTTGTCGGAAGTCGAGAAAGCGGATGCAGCCCGACTAATCGTTACCACGCGAGCTGCGCTGCATCAGCCGGCTCCGCAGCGGGGCCGATTGCGTTCGGCATCGCTCGCAATTCTCCGCGGAGCGACTGTGAAAATGCCGGACTTATTGAACGCGTTGTCGAATGCCGGGTACGAGCGCGTGGTGCAGGTCACGACTCGCGGTCAATTCGCGGTCCGTGGCGGAATTGTGGATGTTTTCTCGTGGCAAACTGCACTGCCATTGCGAATCGAATTCTTCGGCGATGAAATCGAATCGCTTCGCGAATTCGACCTCGACGCCCAAACTTCTGTCCGGACCCGCGATGACACGAGCGTGTTGTTAAGCGCAGCGGATGACACAAGCGGACGTGTCCGCGATTACATCGCCGAAAACGCGCTGGTCATTGAGCTGGAGCCCGCCGAGTCAGCCGAATCTGAAGTGAGAGCTCATGTTCAAATTAACGAAAGCTGGAACGAAGGGACGCAGAATGCTCCCGAAGAAGACTTCTCCGGCGCCTTTGTTGAATGCGACATCGGTGACTTCGCTACCGGCGATTTCATGCTCGCAGAAACAAAACGCGCACACTTCATCGCGCGATTGAAAAATTGGCGCGACGAAAAGGCGAGCGTCGCAATGTATTTCCAAACCGAGGGAGAGATCGAGCGGTTCCGCGAGATCATTCCGCCTGATGCTCTTCTCGGTATCAACCTGCTCGAAGGCACGCTAAGCCGCGGATTTTGCTTTCCCGCGGCAAATCTGGTCATCCTTTCCGCCAACGAATTATTGGGGCGCTTTCCAATTCACGGCCGCCGGCAACTCCGTCGAGCAGAGCGACGCAACCGCGGGCAGATTGATTTCAGCGAACTCAATGAAGGCGACCTTGTCGTTCATCTCGAACACGGGATCGGCCGATTTCTTGGCCTGATGGAAATGCCAGGCCTGGCGATTGCAGGACAACCGCATCGCCTGCCGGCTGAAAAACAGGCAAGTCAAGCGCTTGCTCTGCAAGAACAGAGAACCTCACAGGAAGTCCTCGTCCTCGAATTCGCTGAGGAAGCGAAACTCTATGTCCCGTTAGAACAAGCCTATCTGGTTTCACGATACGTCGGCGTGGGCAAGAAATCTCCACCGCTTAGTTCGCTCGCCGATGCGAAATGGTCACGAGCGAAGAAAAATGCTACGGCTTCCATTTTTGATTACGCCGGAAAGATGCTGGCTTTGCAGGCGGAACGTCAGACCAACCCGGGATATTCGTTCGGCGCCGACACGAAATGGCAGCTCGAATTCGAGCACTCCTTCCCCTATCGCGAGACGCCTGATCAGCTAACCGCCATCATCGACACCAAAGCCGACATGGAACAGCCGCAGCCGATGGATCGTCTGATCTGCGGTGACGTCGGCTTTGGCAAAACTGAGGTGGCGATCCGGGCTGCGTTCAAAGCTGTGATGGATGGCAAACAAGTTGCAGTTCTAGCGCCCACGACGGTGCTGGCGCAGCAACATTTCGAAACTTTCCACCAACGAATGCTCGATTATCCGATCCGGATCGAGATGTTGAGCCGGTTCCGTTCGCAGGGAGAGCAAAAGAAAGTTTTGCGACTGCTACGGGAAGGCGGAGTCGACATTGTTATCGGAACGCACCGGCTCATATCCGGCGACGTTTCTTTCAAGGATCTCGGCCTGGTCGTGATCGACGAAGAACAGCGCTTCGGGGTGCTGCACAAGGAAAAGTTCAAGGAACGATTCAAACTGGTCGATGTTCTCACCCTTTCGGCTACCCCCATTCCCCGAACGCTCTATCTCTCGTTAGTCGGTGTGAAAGACATGTCGACAATTGAAACGCCGCCGCAGAACCGGCTTCCGGTCGAAACCGTGGTTTGTGGTTACGATGAAAGAATCATTCGCGACGCCATTAATCGCGAGCTGGAGCGACAGGGTCAGGTGTTTTTTCTGCATAATCGGGTGCAAACAATCGAAAAAATCCGTGAGCGTATTGCCGACCTTTGTCCAGGTGCGCGGGTGGGATTTGGACATGGACAGATGGATTCCGATGAACTGGAAGCCGTCATGCATCGGTTTGTCGCCGGAAAAATCGACGTTCTGGTCTGCACTACCATCATCGAAAGCGGGCTGGATATTCCAAACGCCAACACCATTATCATTGATCGCGCCGATCGTTTCGGTCTCGCCGATCTGTACCAATTACGCGGTCGCGTCGGCCGAGCCGAGCACAAAGCCTACGCCTATCTTCTGCTTCCGCGCGAACTCATGATGGTCGGCGCGGCGCGCAAAAGAATCAGTGCCATCAAACAGTACAGTTCACTCGGCGCTGGGTTTCGCGTGGCCATGCGCGACTTGGAGATACGCGGTGCCGGCAGCATCCTCGGTACTGCGCAAAGCGGCCACATCATGGCGGTAGGCTTCGATTTGTATTGTCAGTTGCTTAAACAAGCTGTCGCTCAAATCAGAGGGCACAAGGCGCAGTGGCGGCTCGACGTGGATTTGCGGCTCGATTTCGTCGCTACCAACGAAGCCGAGTTTGTTCGCGGCGCAGGCCAGGTCTCCGCTTTTCTTCCTCGCAGCTACATTAATGATACGACTTTGCGGATCCAGGCGTATCGGCGCATCGCCGAAATCACCACCGCCGAGCAACTAGATAGCCTGGTTAACGAATGGCGAGACCGCTTTGGCGCATTCCCAGACGCGGTAGAAAACCTCATCATCCTCACCCGAATCAAGCTTGCCGCTGCTGCAGCGGAGATTACACGGGTGGAAACTCGCGAGGACAAACTGATGTTGACACGACGCGGAGATTTCATACTTATTGCAGGCAAGTTCCCTCGCTTAGTAGCTACGGAACTTGAAGAGCGGCTGCCGGAGATTCTTGAGCTGCTTCGTAAACTCTAAAAAATATGATCCGTCCCCTCGTATCTATCCTGGCAACGGCAGCACTGCTGTCAGCGTCAACTCTATGCCGCGGAGCCTTGGCGGCTGAACCCGAAGTCATCGATGGAATCGCCGCCGTCGTCCGGCTGGATGGCGCACCGAATGGCGATGTCATTACCTATTCCGAGGTCCGCGGCGTATCCGCGCCAAAGGAGAAACTATTGCATAGCCAATACCAGGGAGAGGAGTTAGCCGCGAAAGTTAGGGAGGCGCGGGCGGAAGCGCTCAAGGATTTGATCGACCGGCAGCTTATCGTTCAGGCTTTCAAAAAAGAGGGTTATCAGATTCCCGATCATTATCTCGATCAGCGGGTGCAGGATATCATTCGCGAGAACTTCAACGGCGACCGCAACACGTTCATGAAAACGTTGCAGGCTCAGACGTTTACTCTTGGCGAGTTCCGTAAACTGGAGACGGAAAAAATGATTGTGCAGGCGATGCGGCACAAAAACGTGGAAGTGAACACCATGGTTTCGCCTAACAAGATACAGGACTATTATCGAACACACGCCGCCGAATTCACCAGCAAGGAACAGGTGAAACTGCGCATGATCATGATTCCGGCAGGCTCCGACCGGGCCGGACAGAAGGCGATGGCGGAAGAAATTCTGAGCAAGCTCGTCAATGGCGCCGAATTCGATCGCATGGCCCAGATTTATTCTGAAGACAGCACGCGTGATCTCGGAGGCGATTGGGGCTGGGTCGACCGTGGCACTCTCACCGCTCCGCTGGAGAAAGTCGCCTTCAGCTTGCGACTCGGTAAGGTCAGCAACATCATCGAGGTCGGCGGCAACTACTACATTCTCAAGGTCGAAGACAGACGCGGCGGTGTGACTCGCCCCTTCTCTGAAGTTCGCGAAGAGATCGAGAAAAAATTGATTACGGCTGAAACACAGGCGAGACAGGAGCGTTGGCTCCAAAGTCTGCGCCAAAAGGCCTACATCAAGAAGTACTGAGGCTCGCCGTTGCGAGGCCGTCAAGGTAGCTTCACGGCATTCAGCGTTCGGCCTTTCACTGTTGATTCGATGTTTTCGATTTACTTCCGGTTGCCGTTCACCGTTCATAAGTCGTCGACTAACGCTTCGGGTATGCACGTTGTGCGTTGGGCGTGGATCGCACAGATTCATCCACCGCGTGCGATTGAGTGCCTCATTGCGGAGCGGTAAAAGTTCCGGGAGAGTGCGCGATGCCTCTTCGCATCGGAATCACTCTCGGCGATCCCGCCGGAGTCGGCCCGGAAATTATCAGAGCAGCGCTCGGCTCCGCGAAACTTCCGCGTGATGTCGATTTTAAAGTAATCGGCGAGGTCGGAGATGCCGTGGCTGGCCTTCCGACAGCCGACGACGCGCGCGCGGCGCTCGCCGCGATGGAGCAAGCGGTGGCTTTGATCAATTCCGGTGAGATTGATGCGATCGTGACCGGGCCGATCCACAAAGCGCGAATGGCAGATATCGGATTCGACTTTCCCGGGCAGACTGAATTCTTTGCTGCGCGTTCGCGGACAAAGAACTATGCCATGCTTCTTACCGGAGGTGCGATTACCGTTGCGCTCGTCACCACTCACATTCCTTTGCGCGATGTTCCCGAATTACTTACAACATCCGAAATCGTCCGCGTCGGGAAGCTACTCGAAAATTTCCTTCGTCACCGTGGAATCGCACAACCACGCATAGCCGTGGCCAGTTTGAATCCGCACGCCGGCGAGTCCGGGAGATTAGGGCAGGAAGAGATTAACATCATTTCACCTGCCGTTCGGACGTTGCAATCCGCAATCCGCGATCCACAATCCGCAATGTTTGACGGCCCCATCTCTTCCGACACACTCTTCTTCCATCTCGCTAACGGGAAATGGGATGCTGCGCTTTGCATGTATCACGACCAGGGATTAATTCCATTGAAGCTTCACGCCTTTGACACCGGCGTGAATGTTACGCTTGGCTTGCCATACCCGCGCACCAGCCCGGATCACGGGACTGCCTTCGACATCGCCGGTAAAAACATTGCTCGTCCCGACAGCATGATCGCGGCCATTAATCTCGCGGCCGAACTTGCACACAAAAGAACCTGACAGTTTTTGCTCACCAACCACACAATGGAAACGAAAGCTTAAGAGGCAGGCGCTGTGTGTCCCGAAATTAGAGCGGCGAGCGCGCAGGGCCTTCCAGGGTTTTTCTTTTCGTGTCCTTTCGTGTGATTAGTGGGCGACCATCTTCATCGTGAACCTTGCCAAATATGTCAGCGTTTTTAATATCGGGCTCCAGAATACTTTCGTATATCGCTGGAACTACTTCTTGCGCGCTTTGTTTGGCCTCATCCCACTGGCCGGCACCGTCTTTCTCTGGCGCGCAATCTTTCAGGAACCGGGTGGCAAGGGCTTTGGCGGATATGATTACGGCTCGATGATCTATTATTACTTGCTAACGATTCTGGTATCTAATCTCGTCACACCAACCGAGGACGACTTCCAGATTGCCGCCGACATTCGCGACGGACAAATCAACTCCTTCCTCACAAAACCGCTGAACTATCTCGGATATCGCACCGGCATTTTTCTCGCCGGCCGATTGGTTTATACCGCAGTCACCATCATCCCGATCGTGCTCATCTTCTTCTATTTTCGGAGCTACATCATACTGCCATCTGCGGTCGCCACTTATTTTTTATCGATTAGTTCTCTCATCATGGCGGCGTTCATCCAATTCTTTATCACCTATTCACTGGCAATGATGGCGTTCTGGGTCCTGGAAATCTCCACCATCGTTTTCATCGTTTATTCCTTTGAGTATTTCTTGGGTGGGCAAATGTTCCCTGTCGACATTATGCCGGTCGGCGTGCAAGCCGTCATGAAATGGCTTCCCTTCTATTATGAACTATTCTGCCCGATCGCAATTTTCCTCGGCCGTCTTCAAGGCGCAGAGCTAGTCCAAGCCCTGACTATTCAGGCATCGTGGCTTTTCCTCACCTGGCTTGTCGCCCAATTGATGTGGAAGCGCGGCCTCGGCCATTACCAAGCCGTTGGCGGGTAATCCGATTATCGCAGGCAATTCGAGTAACGCTGAGTTGCCTCTGATCCAGCGCCTTCAGTCGCGAGTCGCAGGCAAGCCTGCCGCTTTCCATGCTTTGAAACCGCCAGCCATGGATTTGACGTTTTTGTAGCCCATTCGCTGCAAACTTTCGGCGGCGAGAGCAGAGCGACCCCCGCCGCCGCAGTGCGTGATGATTGGCGTGGAAAGATCAGGAGCGGCTTCTTCGATCTCCAGCTCGACCGTTCCACGACTGAAATTTTTGGCGCCGGGAATGTGGCCCTCCTGCCATTCATCGGGATCCCGGACGTCGATCAGCAGGGCGTCGCCGTTCTCCAATGCTGCCGCCGTGTCTTGCGGGGATATTTCCTGAACATTCTTCTTCGCCTCAGCGACCAGTTTTTCGAATCGAGCATGCTCTGCCATACGAATGCAATTTAACGTGGATTACGCGGATGACACTGATAACCCAGGAAAACAATCCGCGACATCCGCGCAATCAGCGGTTCAGGACCCTCGCTTACTCGTAACGCAGCGCTTCGATCGGATCGAGGGCGGCGGCTTTGCGGGCCGGGTAAAACCCGAAAAAGATGCCGACGGCAGCACTGAACAAAAAAGAAACAACGATTGAACTGAGTGAGATGAGGGTCGGCCAGTTCTCGTAGATCGATAAAACTCTTGAGGCAGCAACACCGAAGAAGATGCCGATTAGCCCGCCGATAGAACTCAGCGCCACCGCTTCGATCAGAAATTGAGTGAGAATGTCGCGCCCATGCGCCCCAACCGCGAGACGGACACCGATTTCGCGGGTTCGTTCGGTTACGCTCACCAACATGATATTCATGATGCCGATACCGCCAACGATGAGCGAAACACCGGCGATCGCGCCTAATAACACCGTCATTGTTTTTGACTGCGCCGTCGCCATGTCGGCAATTTCCTGTTGACCGCGCACCGTGAAATCGTCGTCCTTGCCGGCGCGAATGTTGTGTCGTTGTCGCAGCAAAGAAATAATCTGCTGTTGCGCCGCCGGAAGCTGACGCGCGTTACCGACCTGCACATTAATGTTGCGCAAGGTCGTGCCGCCGATGACTCGTTTCATGGCGCTCGTGTAAGGCATAATCACGGCATCATCCTGGTCGGATCCGAGCGCACTTAATCCTTTAGGTGTTAATACACCGGTGACCACAAACGGCACATTTTTGATCCGCAAAATCTGTCCCACTGGATCATCGTTGCCGAAGACCTGCGTGGCGGTGGTGCGACCAATGACGCAAACTTTGTTGGCGCTGCGAACATCCTGAGGCGTGAACGATGCGCCGTCCGCCAGTTGCCATTGACGAATGTCGAGATAATCGGCGGACTCGCCCAGCACCTGGGTAAGCCAATTCTGATTGCCGGCGGCTACCTGGCTGGTGGAGCGAACTTCCTCACTCACCGCGATAACGCCCGGGACTTCACGTCGAATGGCTTCGGCATCTTCGACTTTCAATGTTCCAGCGTTGCCCCAACCGGTTCGAATTCCGCTGGAAGTTGTGCTTCCGGAAAAAATCAAAATGACATTTTGTCCAAGGCTGGCGATCTGGGCTTCGACTTGCGCTTTGGCGCCATTGCCGATACCGACCATCGCAATTACAGCCGCCACGCCGATGATGATCCCAAGAGCCGTTAGGACAGAGCGCAGTTTGTTTCGGCGCAACGCGCGGAAGGCCACATTGAACGTGGATTCGATCCTCATTGTGACTTGTAGCGGTGGTCGATGACCGTCGCAATCGTTCGAAATCGGCGGTCATAGACCGCCGCTACAAAGCAGACAGGACGTGGAACAAAATGTCCGCCGCAACTACCAGTTACGATCGTCATCGGCGTTAAGAGGCTGTGCTGCATCACTCCATCATTCCATTTTTCCCTGCTCCTGTGCTGCGATTCGGCGATCGCACACGATGGAATCGTTCAACACCGATCCATCGCGCATCATGACGTTGCGTTTGGCGTACCCCGCGATGTCCGGTTCATGTGTCACCATGACGACAGTAATGCCCCGGTCGTTGAGTTGTTGAAAAATTCCCATGATTTCGACGCTGGTGCGGCTGTCGAGATT
This sequence comes from Verrucomicrobiota bacterium, assembly GCA_046733975.1. Classification (GTDB taxonomy): domain Bacteria; phylum Verrucomicrobiota; class Verrucomicrobiia; order Chthoniobacterales; family UBA10450; genus AV69. Next base: position 29 of record JBKPQI010000216.1, on the reverse strand, counting down.
TCCGGTCGGCTCATCTGCCAGTATCACTT
>JBKPQI010000215.1:0-7931 GCA_046733975.1 Verrucomicrobiota bacterium | reverse complement strand
CTCGAAAGCGGCCGCGCCAAAGATGAGGACAAAAAGCCGAATCGGCCAGCTGGCCTGAAAGGTAATGTGCGAGAAAAGCCGGTGATAACCTAAAGTGACGCTAAATCCGATAGCGCTCAGCATGACGAAGAATAGAACAACTTGAAACCAGTCCAGTCCGAAAAACCAGAGGTACAGTGGGAGAGTGGTCAACGTAAGAACCGCCGTCCCGATGAGAAAGGAACTGGTTAGCCAATTAATACGATCGCGTGGCAACCGAAAAAACAGGCGTCTGGGCTGCACTTTGGCCAAGTCGCCGAACCGACGGCGGTTTCCTTTCGCCGGTCTGTGTTGCAGGGCAAACAGGGCGCCATTTTGGACGATGGTTGGTTCCATAGTTTACTCTGGCGGCAGGTGCTAGCCGGCTTTCTTTGTTGCGACAGTGGGTTCTTCGTCGCGGGTTTGAGGAGCCGTGTCATCTACTTTGAAACGCACCGTAAACTCGGTCCCTTTTCCTATCCCATCACTTTGTACTTCCAGAGTGCCGCCGTGTGCCGCTGTCAACGTGCGTGCAATTGAAAGTCCAAGCCCAAGGCCACCGAAACGCGGATGAATCGAGGAATCTCCTTGTTGGAAAGGCGAAAATATTCGTCCCAACGCCTCCGCAGAAATCCCGATCCCGGTATCGCTTACTTCGATGGCTAGCTTGTCGCTCTCGTTGCGGGTGACGATCAAAATCCTGCCGCCTATTGGTGTGAACTTCAGCGCATTTCCGATAAGGTTCGACAGAATTTGTTCTAGCTTGCCCGCATCGGCCCGGATATGGTGATGCGGAGCTTGCAACTGAAGGAAAATACCGACCTTAGTCAATTTCTGCCAGCTCTCCAGATTCCTGAGCGCCAGGCGAATCACCTCGTGCGCGTCGAGCCGCTCAAGCTTCAGCCGCAGAGTTCCCTTCTCCATATGAGTAAGATCGAGCAACTCACTAGTTAGTCGCACCATAGCCTGAAGGTTCCGGCGAATTATCGCCACGGCGGACCGGTCGAACTGCGGCGGCACATCGGTTTTATCTAGTTGGTCGGCAGCATCGTGACCGAGTTCGAGCAAATCGGCGGCGCAAGAAATGGCCGCGAGCGGAGTTCGCAACTCGTGGGATAACACGGCCAGCAAATCTTCTTTGGTCTTGTTGGCAAGTTCCAGCGCTGCAAGGCGACCGTGAGAGGCCTCGTCAACGACCGATCGCGCACTGATATCGCGGATATTGCATTGGATCACTTTATTCGGCCCGACGAAGTACACGTTGCTGATAAACTCGACGTGAATTTCCTCACCTGATTTGCCGCGGAGCGGAAGGTTTTCATAGCGAATGTACTCATTCCTTTGCAGCGTCTCGAAAGCGGCCTGATTTGCGGCAATGTCTTTGAACTGGCCAATTTCCCAAAGTTGCTTGCCAATTATGTCTTCAAAGGGATAGTCGAGCAGATCTAGCAGAAAGGGATTTACATCGATTATCTTGCCGGTGTCCGCCTCAAGGATCAGAATGCCGTCCTGCGCGGTTTCAAACAGCCGCCGATAGCGAAGCTCTGATGCTTCCAGGCTAAGCTCCAGACAACTTTCTCTGCCGCCGTTGGGGAATTGTTTCGCTGGATCCGTTGATTCGGTTGATATCATGGGTTTAGACTCGCGCTCATGCTGATAGTCGTATTGAGCAAGCGCGCGACAGGGCAATTCGTCTTGGCCGCGAGCGCCGCTTCCATAAACTGCGCTTGAGAAACATCCGGCACGCTCGCACGCACATCGAGCTGGATGCGTGTCAACGTCCAGCCCGCGTTTAAGTCTTCTAGGGTTGCAGTCGCCAGAGTCTCAATTCGCTGAGGATGAAAACCTGAGATTCCAAGCTCGTTTGAGAGCGCCATGGAAAAACAGCCGCCCAGCGATGCGGCGATCAATTCATCTGGGTTCGTGCCGCGTCCTTCGGCAAAGCGGGTGCGGAAGGAATACTGCGTGCCCGCGAGAACGCCGCTTTCTGTGCTCAACGTGCCTGTACCTTCCCGCAGAGTTCCTTTCCAAATAACTGATGCTTTGCGATCCATAATGACGAACGGCCGCAACTTCCCAGAAGTGCTCGGAGCCGCCTCTCTTCATACGACGTGCCACGGAATCGGCTAATACCTTGTTGCGTTGACAGTAATAGCCTGTTGCTATAAGAAGTGCGAAACAGCGCCCGCAATGATTGCCGTGACGCGTGCCTCCGAGCTTTCCATCTGCGCGACCAGCGCGTTTACCTTCTGATTAAATTGCGATGGAGCTTCGTCAGATGCGATATTTCGTTGCCGTGGCAGAGGCGCTCAGTTTCACCAAGGGTGCCGAAAAGTTGCACCTCGCCCAGCCTTCACTCACGCGACAGATCAAAGACCTCGAAGAAGAAATTGGTGTGCGTCTGCTCGATCGAACCAAGCGGCAAGTAAAACTGACCCCCGAAGGACAATCTTTCCTGCTCGATGCAAAACGGGTACTTGAACTCAGCGAGGAGATTGTTGACTCGGTGCGGCACTTCAGTCGCGACGAATTGACCCCGCTCAACATCGGGTACGTTGCAAACCTGTTCTCCGACCTTCTTCCTGTCACGCTGGCCTCATTTCAACGGTCGTTCCCAACAGTACCGATCAATCTTTTCGATATGACCTGTGGCGATCAATTTCGTGCATTGCAAGATGGCAAGATCGATTTGGGGTTCGTTGGATTGCATGAGCCAATCGAAGAGCGTGGATTACAGTTTCGGCCTATCGCGTCCTACGAAACGGTTGCGGCTGTCGCAAAAAACAATCCGCTTGCGAAAAAATCGGTCATCAACCTTAAGGAACTCAAAGCGATGTTCTTTATCGGGATGTCAGAGGCTAGCTACCCCGGTTATCGTCGCTGGCTCACGCAGACGTGCCGAAAAGTAGGCTTCAGCCCCAAGATCCTTCAAGATGCCGATATCGAGCGAACCCTGATTCAGTCAGTCGCAGCCGGATTAGGTGTCGCGTTGCTACCCGATCAGGTGAAGAAACTTCCTCACGATCGCGTAGTATTCCGCGAACTCCGTCCCACTGTGAAGACCGAATCGTGCATTGCTTGGAAAACAGATAATCCTTCGCTCGCCTTGAAAGCTTACGTAGATGTTGTAAGCGATCGCGGCATTCGCATGCGCTGACTAAACGCGGCCGAAGTAGTTATTCGGCTTTCGCTGAACTTTGGACCAGCAAATTCGTTAATCAGACGAATTGCTGAATGCGTTCCTATAGCTCAAAAGCATCGATGTAATCGAGACAAAGTATTAGACTGTTTGAGGGTGCCCGCTAAAACTCAAGCCGATTACGTCACCCGACGTTTCAACGCATCTTCGGCCGGACTAAAAAACCGTGGGGCTGCACCTTCGCTGAGACACCGTTTTACGCGATCTCCAGAACCAACTGGAGCCCCGAGTCAGTCTGAAGTGAGGCGAACTTTTCGCAATCCCTCATCAGGATGATTCCTAGTTCCATGCGGAATTGGATTGCAATGAATGCAGTTCAACAATCAATCCTCAACAAAATTAAACAAAAATATGAGAACTCTACAGTTAAAAAAATCAGTTGACCTGCCGCCTCTGCGGCTCGGCTTAACCCTCATCACGCTAGCGCTCGCAACCTGTGTTCCTTCATGGACAACCAGAGCAGCCGATGCACCCGATGAGGTGGCGTCACCCGCTGCAACCAGCGTCTCAGTTTTTGCCAGCGGATTGAACAATCCGCGCGGGCTGAAGTTTGGCCCCGACGGCTTTCTTTATGTCGCCGAAGGAGGAACTGGCGGCTTAAACCCGCCCTGTGTGGTGGTCCCAGCTGTTGGACCGTACACCGGAAACGTTACTGGCGCGCGCATTTCAAAAATCGGTCCTCGCGGCTTTCGCACGACGGTAGTAGACAATCTGCCCTCAAGCCAGACTAACGCAGAGTCTGGCAGTTTGATCAGTGGCGTGGGGGATGTCGCCTTCATCGGAAACACGCTTTATGCCATTTTCGCCGGAGCTGGCTGCTCGCATGGGGTGCCGAATGTCCCTAACGGCGTGATACGGGTTCATGCCAACAGCTCTTGGGGTCTTATCGCCAACCTGAGCAGGTTCCTCATGAACCACCCTGTCGCGAATCCCAATCCTAACGATTTTGAACCCGACGGAACCTGGTACAGCATGATAGCGGTGGACGGTGATTTGTATGCCGTCGAACCAAATCACGGCGAATTAGACAAGATTACGCCCGGGGCTGGGATCTCCCGCGTCGTTGATTTTTCTGCGACCCAGGGCCACATCGTGCCAACCGCGGTGACTTTTCACAATGGCAACTTCTATGTTGGGAACCTTAATACTTTCCCAATTGTTCCGGGCTCTTCAAAGGTATTGAAAGTCACGCCAACTGGTCAGATAAGTGTTTTCCGCAGTAGTCTCACGACCGTTGTCGGCCTTGCTTTCGATTCCGCAGATCGACTGTATGTGCTCGAGAACACTACGGGGGTGGCAAACCAATTCCCAACGCCGGGCACCGGCAAAGTGATACGAATTGATCCATCAGGTAATCGTATGCTTATCGCATCAGGACTCTTCCTTCCCTCGGCCATGACCTTGGGCCCTGACGGCGCGCTTTACGTTTCGAACGTCGGGTTTGGACCACCACCGAATGGCATTGGACAGGTTCTGAAAATCACAGTGCCTTAGCCACCGAGCGACAAAAAAGCGCGGCAGATGTTCGCAAGTATAGGAGCGGTCGTTTTTCGTTCTGCTCAAATCGATGCCGCTGTTAACCGCCCAAATCGGCCTGCCCGGGACGCGCAACCCGGCAGGCGGCGCAGAGCTCGGTTTGATGGAACCCGGCAGGGACTTAGGGGTCGCTTTTCGCATCACGCGGCGTGCGATGCCCCCAATTTTGGGGAATTCCATAAATTTATGATTGGCGCAGCTGCTTCGGCGGCTGTATACGCAAAGACTGATGTGGGGTGTTGCCCTGAACTAGCCAGAGATAAAATCTTCCAAAACATTGAACCCTATGAAAATCTCACGAATTGTTCTCGCCGCCTTGTTCGCATTGGCTGCAAGTGCCAACACGCTTCGCGCCGTGCCGTTGCTTCCAACATTTAGCTTTCACGAAAATGGCAACGGCCGACTCGAACTTCCAGCTATCTTTGGAGGTGGCATCATTCCGCTCCCTGGCACGCTCACAACCGATCCCGGCCCGGGCGGTCTGTTGAGTGCTCTGGCTTTTACCGCGCACCCTCAGGTGAATCCCTTTCCGGTGGGCGATGTGGTGGTGCTCGACGCGGGTGGCCAGGTTTCCGACATCCTGCGGTTCGATGAGGCTACAAGCTCGCCATCAGGATTGACCCAGCTAATCTTCTTCTATTCGAACGATCACGGGGTTCTGCTGGCTGACACCGGGCTTCCCTCTTCAATGTTTACCAACACGGTCACTATTCAGGAGAACCCGTCCGGTCCAACCATTTATACTCCGGCTGCTGGCCAGCCAGGCTTCTCTAGCGATTCGCCACTTGGCGATAGCTTTCGCATATTCTCGACACCGGACACAGGCTCGACGCTCTTGCTCCTAGGCGCCGCCATTGCAGGGTTCGTGTTGCTCCGCTGGAAACTGCCAGCAGTGTGACTCGGCACATCCGGAATGAGATTAAATACTCTCTGTCAGTATGACGAGACATAAGGAATTTCATCCTTAACGAGCGCATAGCCTGTTAAAGACACGCCGTGACACGCCCACGGTTCTCTTCTGTTGGCATTTGTCATTGCGTCGGCATTCGCCAAATTAATGGCGCCAGAAGTAATTTATTTCGCCAGGCGATTGTCAGGGATTTCACGGCACTCCGGTAGTCAGTGTTTCGTATAATTTTGCGCAAGGGAATATTGCCGATCGATGGGAAGCGTTGTATCGCGGGCTGCAATTGGGCGTCCCTCTTTTAATGCCGCGATTTGGTCATTTGTTTTGCCGTCGCTCGTCTTGCCACCTGTGTCTCACGCCGACTCAGGGATGTAGAATTTGCGTAGGCGAGAGCCTGCTCGTCATTTGTCATTGAGCCGCCAGGGCGCGTTCAACGGCTAGTAGCACGTCACCAACCCAAGATTTTCAACACCGACACTGACAATGCCGATTGCGAATCTTCAGTGTGGTGCGCGGTGTTCACGCCGAAAGGAAACCATGCGGTCCTTGTATTGGAAGTTGCCCGCTGCCGCGTTGGCAAAACCAACGCGGTCTCAAGGCGCGATGTAAAGAAAAGGGGGAGGGCGAAACTCGAAGAACCAACAAGTTTTTCCTCGACGACCTTCTATCAACATGAAGCTGGGGATTGCCCTTTCGGTTTTACTAGTTCTTAGCTCAACAAACTGTATCCATGCGGAAAAGCCTAAGTCGACTGCTGAGGTATCAGACCCACTCAAACGTAAACTGTTTATTGACCCCAGTTCCACCTTAATCCGATTGGGGAAAGCAACCTTAATCGTCAGTCCGCTTACCCGTCGCGGTGGTAATTATATCGGCGACTATCAACTAAAGGTAAGACCCTATTTCTTTAAGAGCGAGACAGGCAGTCTGATATTGGACGCATCGGAGGATCTCGTCCGGAGCCTTCAGTCTGGGCGAGCGGTTGATTTTACTGGCAAAGCCCTAACACGCGAGGACGGCACAACCCATGTGGTCCTTGGAAGAGCAACTCCCTTGTCGGGTGACCGGGGAAGTGTCACCTTTTCCATTGTGACGGAGAGAAACGCAAAGATCACCTTCAAGACTTCCTATCATTTCGAGAGCTAGATCGCACAGATAAGGCACTTCACCGGGTGCAGGGTTGTGATAGGCACAGCCCATCTTCCGACACAGCCGGGTGCGTTGTACGCCCGTGCAACGCTGCGACCCAAGGCATTACAATAGCGTCCATTTTCGTGTGCTTATTTTTATGCACTCGCCCTAAGTAAAACGGACCCGACGAGCACGTCCGGCGCGGTAGCGAGGCTTTCAAAATATGCATGACTCCTACCACAGGGCTGCTTTACGTAGATCTATGATCGCAGCAGAATCGCTTCTGATTCGAGAAAACCAGTGAGCAGCTCGTCAGATACAATCAATTGGCGCTTCATTTTTGCGACCGTCGTGCGTGATGCATTCCTATAGCTCAAAAGCATCGGTGTAATCGGGACAAAGTATTAGACGGTTTGCGGGTGGCCGTTGAAACTCAAGCCGATTACGTCACCCGACGTTTCAACGCATCTTCGGCCGGACTGAGCAAATCCTTGGGGCTGCACCTTCGCTGAGACACCGCTTTACGCGATCTCCAGATCCAACTGGAGCCGTGAGTCAGTCTGAAGTGCCGCGAACTTTTCGCGAAGCCTCAGGATGGTTCGTAGTTCCACTGGGAACTGGATTGCAATTAATCCAAACAATCCAACCTGAGCCAAAAGAAGAAAAGGACATTAGAATGATCATGAAAAAATTAGTTAAAAGCATAACGAGCTACTTGCTCTTCGCGTGTGCGTTGGTCAGCCTGGTTGCTGCAATGGCTCTGGGCACATCGGTTACCGCGCGGGCGGCAGCCGGCGGACAAGTTTGCAGCGTGCACATGCTACGGGGCTTGTATCTTTGGACCTTCGATGGGTTCGAAAACTTCGGTGGGAATTTCACACCGAAAGCCATTATGCAAGGTCTCCAGTTCAACGGAGATGGCACGACGTTGAACACATTCGGCACTGTGAACATCGGGGGCTTTATTATTATCGACGCCACCGGAGGGGTAGGAACCTATACGGTGAACCCGGACTGCACGGGCACGCTGTCAATCACCAACGGCCCAACCTTCAATATATATGTCGGGCCGGGTGCACAGAAGGTTTGGACTCTCGAGACGTCTCCCAGTCCTGCCGGCGTCGGAGTGAGCGTAGGAAC
>JBKPQI010000214.1:0-10773 GCA_046733975.1 Verrucomicrobiota bacterium | reverse complement strand
TGTGTCGATAAAATGGTCCACCCGGATGAGCGAGTAAGACTTCCAATGCATGATCGCGTTTTCGGAACATCAACAGTCCGGCGCTGGTACGTGATCGAGCCATTTACGAATTTAAGCGTGGATTACGCGGATGACACCGATGCATTAATGACGAAGCTCAAATGACGAAATCCAAAACAAAGACGAAAATCCCGAAAGCTGGGGGCGCCGTGCTGTCGGCGCCCAAGTTTATCCAAGAAGGTAGACCGCCACGAGGCAGAGCAGAAAGTAAGATACAAGAACCGCCGCCCCCGCGTAATCTTTCGCCATTCGCTGACCAAAGAAGAGAGCCAGAATAGAAATGGCGGAAATGACCGCGCCGTAGAAAGCGACGCTGGAGTTATGCGTCAAAAGGATCAGAACGCATCCGATTGCGCTGAGCACACCGGCTACCAGCTCCAGAACAGTAATGATGGAGACCAGCAGCGGCACCATTCCGGCGAGCGGACTTTTGCCGAAATGTCCCTGAAGAAACTGGAGATTCCCGCGACGGTCGGCGACCTTATCAATTCCCGATTGAAGGAAGAGAATTGCGAGAAAAGCTGAGACCAGTGCCTGAAGCAACCAGTTGGCGTTGGCGGCGAGCAGGTGCAGGCACAACATGACAGCAATTCCTGCCACGGGATAAAGTTGCGAGTCAACTAAATCTGAATGCGATTGTAGAGGCGCTTGTGCCAAGCGCCTGTTTTGGGTTCGGCACTCGCCGCGGCGAGTGCTGCTACAACGCTTCTGCGCGATGCCGCCAAAGCGGATAGACGACCGCTCCGACGGCGAGAATACCGACGCCGATCCCGGCATTGGTTGGAAATTGAATGACGGTGCTGATGCAAATTGCCCAGCATGCAAGGACGAACAGGGCAGTTGTTACGGGATGAAAGGGAACACGAAGATGCATTTTCTCCTCAGCCGTCGCGGCGCTGAGGCCGCTCCCACATTCCAGCAGACGCGCACGAAAAATTATTAGCGAAGCGCCAGTCAATCCAAAAAAGAGCACGTCGATTGCGACGACGTAATTCAAAATCTGATCATACTTGCCCGTGAACGCGATGGCTGCTGCACAGACACCCTGAAGAACGATCGCCACCGTTGGCGCTTGCGTCCGCGGATCGAGATAACCAACAGCTTTGAAGAAAATACCATCGCGCGCCATGGCATAGTAAACGCGTGGAGCAGTGAGAATGCTTTGACTCAGGAACCCAAGCGTTGAAACGGCAATCCCGGCGGCGATGATGTGGGCCCCGCGTTGGCCCAACGCATGGCGCATGACTTGCGAAGCCGGAACATTCGTGCGTGCCAGACCCGCTTGTCCCAGTACGCGCAGACACGAGTAGCTAACGAGAACATAGCAAACAATGACGCCGATTACTCCGATTAGTAATCCACGCGGCAGATCGCGCCGCGGATTGCGCATTTCGCCGCTGACGAAACTCGCCGTTTGCCAGCCGCCGTAAGCGAAAAGGACCGGCGCCATGCCCCGGCCGAGCCCCGCCAGCCCACCCGAGTCCACGGTCGCATTCATTTCGGTCAGCCTCGTTGCGATTGGCCCGAAAGCTCCGACGGCGATCAACAGCGCAATCGCTATGAGTTTCGTTAACATCAAAGCGCTTTGCACATTGCTGCCAGCACGCACGCCGAGGCAATTAATCAGCGTCAAACCTGCCAGCGCCAGAGCCGCCACGGCCTGCTCAGGAATCGTCATTCCAAATAACTCGTCGAGATAGCGGCCGAAAATAATGGCAGCGCCTGCCATTCCACCGGTTTGCACAACGAGAAGCAATGTCCATCCATAAAGGAAGGCAACGATTGGATGGTAGGCATCGCGCAAGTAAGCGTATTGACCGCCGACGCGAGGCCGCAACGCTGCCAACTCCGCGTAGACAAATGCGCCAATCAGCGCGATCGCTCCCCCGATCAGCCAGGCTCCGATGATGAGCACGGGTGTGTGTACGTTGCGCGCGACGACTGCTGGATTAACAAAAATGCCCGCGCCGATGATGCCGCCCATCACGATCATGGTGGCGTCAAATACGCCGAGTCGCCGGGCCAGCGGGACTTCCTCGGGCTGGGAATTACCCATGTTTTTACTTCACTCTTGTCAGAACCAGCTTCGAGCCATTAGGGTCCTTTAAGGTCATTTTATCGCCCGCGACTTCCATCTGGTAAACAGAAGTAGCGATCGACGTCTGAATCTTGATGCGGTTGTTATCTCCGAAACTGTAGCGACCGCGATTGTTGCCCATCAAAACCGAGCCGTCATTGGAGAACTGCCAAAGCATGGCGTTGGAATCATCGCCGGCCCGCCAGGTCCCGACGATTTGATGAGAAGCGCCTCCGCAACCACTGATCAAACAGACCGAGAGAATCAAACAAACCGTAAATCCCGCCTTCATCGTCGCGATTGTGACAGGGCAGCCGTACTTCGCAAGAAAGTTGGAGGACGTCGCGCTGTAACGCCAGTCCGGCCCGGACCGGCCAAATTTTCGGACACGACGGCGCATGTCCCTCCATTTCGGAATAACGCTTGTCGCCCGCGCTTGAGTGTCTCCCCTCTCTCGTCCAACTTGCCGCCGTGCTCGAACCGACTCCGATAAAGGACGCGTTGAATCAGATCGCGCCAGTTGAGGAAATACTGGTGCAAGGCTGGGTACGGACGCGCCGCGACTCCAAGGATTTTTCCTTTATCGAACTCAACGATGGATCTTCGTTGCGCAACTTGCAGATCATCGCCCGCCACAGCCTGTCGAATTATGACGCGGTGCAGCGATTAATCACCGGGGCCTCAATTATGGTGCGGGGAGCGCTGGTCGCGTCGCAAGGCAAGGGCCAAAATTGGGAAGTGGTGGCCGACGAACTTAAAATTATTGGCGCATCTGAGGACAGTTATCCCCTGCAAAAAAAAGGACATACTCCGGAGTTCCTCCGCGAAATCGCGCATCTCCGCCCGCGCTCAAACCTGTTTGGCTGTGTCTTTCGTGTTCGCAGCCGGCTTGCTTTCGCCATTCACCAATTCTTCCAGGACCGCGGGTTTTACTACATTCATACGCCGATCATCACCGGGAGTGACTGCGAGGGAGCAGGCGAATTGTTTCGCGTTACCGGTATCGATTACTCGAACCCGCCACGGAAAGCGGACGGCTCGATTGATTACAGCAGGGATTTTTTTGGTCGCTCCACCTATTTGACGGTGAGTGGACAACTCGAAGCCGAGGCGTTCGCTTCTGCCCTCTCCAAAGTTTATACATTTGGACCCACTTTTCGTGCGGAAAACTCCAATACCTCACGCCATGCTAACGAGTTTTGGATGATAGAGCCGGAGATGGCCTTTACCGATTTGAACGGGAACATGGATCTGGCCGAAGAGATCGTGAAATACTTGATTCGGGACATTCGCGAAAAATGTTCGGAAGAGCTCGGCTTGTTCGCGAAATTTGTCGACAAGGAGTTGCTGTCGCGGCTTGATTTCGTCGTCGATCGTCCATTTCAGCGAATCAGTTATAGCGAAGCCATTGGGTTGCTGAAGAAGAGCACGGAGAAATTTGAGTTTCCTGTCGATTACGGGCTGAATCTACAGTCCGAACACGAACGCTGGCTGACGGAGAAGCATTTCAAATGTCCCGTCACCGTCTTTAACTACCCAAAAGAAATAAAGCCGTTTTACATGCGGTTAAACGACGACGGCAAAACCGTGACCGCGATGGACCTGCTGGTTCCCGGAATTGGCGAGATTGTCGGCGGAAGCCAGCGCGAAGAACGGCTGGATGTGCTGGAAAAGAATATGCGCCGGCACAACATGAATCCGGCCGATTACAAATGGTATCTGGATCTTCGTCGTTATGGCACCGTGCCGCATTCCGGCTTTGGCCTTGGCTTCGAACGAATGCTCATGTTTGTGACCGGGGTACCGAATATACGAGATGTCATTCCCTTCGCGCGGACGCCGGGGAGCGCGGAATTCTAGTTTTATTGGAGGGACGCGCGATGTCGTGTCCCAAACATCCCGGGCCATCCACGCCGGACAGGCATGAGGACGTAGCGCTCGCTTCCTTACGCGTCGTTTCGCATGTCAGCCGATGAATAGACTTCCACTCAAGGAATCACTGGTTCTGATGAAAATTGAACGGGATCCTGGCGAAAGAATCGCGCGAACTCAGCATACAATTCCGGATGTTTGGCGCGAAGCGCACGAGGACGCTCGAAGAACGCTTCTGTAACCACGGCGAAGAACTCCGCGGGATTCTCTGCGCCGTAGGTATCGAGCACGGTTGGAATTCCCTCTTCAGCGGCGGCGCGCAACGCAGCAAACTCCCGACTCATGATCTGCGCCCATGAGCGATATTCGGCCGTGGTGGCAAGAGCAGGCGCGCCGTCGGTGGCGTGGTCTTCAAAGTCAAGCTGATGCGCGAATTCATGTAAGACCAGGTTTCTGCCACCTGAGGAATCAGCCGCACCGCGCCTGACATCCTCCCACGCGAGCACCACGGATCCAAGGCGCCGCCCTGTATGGCCGAGTCGCGGCTCGTCGCCTTCGGACCAGACGTGCGTGTCCACTGGTCGGACTTCATGTGCTTTGTAGCCGGATGGGTAGAGGAGAATCGAAGTGAGTTGCGGATAATACTCCGTATCGCGATGCAAGAGAAGAATGCAGGCCTGAGCAGCAATGGTGACCCGCATTTCATCCGTCACTTCAAGACCACCACATCCCTCAAAACGTTTCTCCTCGAGGAAGACCTGAACATGACCCAACAACTCAATCTGATCCGCAGGAGCAAGGCGGCGAAAAATCGGAACGTTACGGTTAATGATCGAACGCCAAGACCTCGGAAATCTTTTCGCCTTCACGCTTCGGCGGCGGCGCTGTTTGAAAAGGCCGAGGATCATGTCGGAATCTGTGACTTACGTTGGACGGGTCCCGCGCTTCTTTACCACTGCTCGTTCGTCCGGGAGGTATTCCCGCGAATTAGCGCCAATCTAATCTCTCGTGTGGGAATTGAAGGGTATGTAGCTACCGCCGTCAATGGCCGTGGAGCGGAAACACCATGCTGCCGCAGGGACAGCGGCAGCTACACAATCCGCCCAACCTAGTTTCGAGGAATGCCAATTCGGTTGCCGTACCTGGCGCCTGAGCCTCAAAGACTTACGGCACCGGTCACGATTTCACTTCACGGGCAGTCCGCCATTTTGCTATAATTGCCACAATTAAATCATCACCGCCCCCAGACAAGGCAGCAGTTTCGTCCCAATTCATGAAAACTCGCATCGCCCGACATTTGGCAATCTACGTTCTGATTGCGTTCACCGGCTACGGCATCGGCGCCTGTCGCCAGAACGTAATGCTCAATCGCAGCGAGGATGACCTCCTCGTCCTGAATGGCTGCGTCGTTTCGGCGTGCAATTACCTCGCGGCGGTCAAAACCCAGCACCAACTGGAAGAAAACTTTTGGGCGAAAATTCTCCTTGTTCGTTACGTCGATCATCCTGCCGGTCATGCCTATTGCGTATGGGAAACCGACGGTACTATTTATGGCTATGATCGTAATGCCGGCGGATTTCCCATTCCCATCTATACCCACGACGCGAAGTCCATCGCCATGATTTTGGCCGGGGAATTGTCGAAGCATCTTCATGAAAACCTGGCAGTGAGCCAGGCTGAGTTCGTAGAACCGTCGAGCAAGGTGCGAAATTACTAGCCAATCCAGTTTCGGTTAGGCACGGCGTGTTTTCGGTTCCCGCCGTCCTTCACCCCCCTCTCTCCTCTTCGGAGGGGAGAGGGTCAAGGTGAAGAAATGAGCGATATGGCCGAAGACAAGAGGCACCAGGAGCGGCTGTTTCCAAACTGCCGGCCTCTCAATGGGCACCGGCTCTTAAACGGCAGTCTTGACACAGCTGCTCCTTGATTATTCGCCAGGCGTATCTCTCGGCATGCATTAATCGGTTTGAGTAACAGCCGTTGCTGGCTAAAAAATCTTGGTCGCTCCTTATTTGCATGTCACAATTACCTCAACCCGCGATGACGACGACCAAGGTCGGAGCCTCCAAGACCAGAGTGATGTTCTGGGGCGTGCGCGGTTCTATTCCAACGCCTGGTGCCGGCACCGTTCGTTACGGTGGCAATACCAGTTGCGTCGAGGTCCGGGCCGAAGGAGAAATCATTATTCTCGACGCCGGCTCCGGCATTCGTCTTCTGGGCCAATCGTTGCAGCGCGAATTCGGTTCTGATCCAATGCGGCTGGCCATTCTCATTTCGCACACGCACTGGGATCACATCCAGGGACTTCCCTTTTTCCTCCCAGCGTATAGCGGGAAAAACCAACTCCGCGTTTTCGGTTACGACGGCACGCGCACGCGACTGGGAGAAATTCTGGCCGGTCAAATGGAGACGCCCTTCTTTCCCGTCACGATGGCGGAGTTGCCGGGAAAAATCGAAATCGAAGAGCTCGACGGGATGGATTTCGAAATCGGGAAACTGCGGGTGCGCTCGAAATTTCTGAATCATCCGGGCGTATGCGCCGGCTATCGCATTGAGACGCCGGCGGGTTCGGTGGTTTACATGCCGGACAACGAACCATTCGAGCAGCTCGATGTGCAATTGCGAAATCGCGGCGTGGAAAACACCGCGCGGAAATTCAAGTCGGCCGCGGAGGAACGCGCTGATCTCATCGAATTCCTGCGCGGGGCCGATCTGCTCATCGTCGATGCGCAATACACGGACGAAGAATACCAACGGCACATTGGCTGGGGACACGGCTCGATCAGCAGCGTGGTCTCGCTCGCAGCCGACGCCGACGCCAAACGACTGGTATTGTTTCATCACGATCCAAATCACGATGACGAGATGGTGGACGAGATTGTGGACAAGGCGCGCATGCAAATCGCGCAGCTCGGTAAGTCGATCACAGTGGAAGGCGCGCGCGAAGGCAGCGAATTGATCCTGAGTTAGGAACGACGTTTCGCCGCGAGCAGCTAGGGGGCGGTTCAACCCGACCGCCCGTTGAGCCACCGTCGGATCCGATCCGGGCGATTGAGGTCAATCGCCCCGACCTGAGCAATCCGGCAACCGACGCGGTTGCCCTACAATTGCGGACCGGCTCGGCGAAACGCCGGTCCTAACACCGTGCCGGCACGCTTGAAAGACACACCATTCAGAGGTTATTTTCTTCGTCGATGCCTCGTGGTGTAACGGTAGCACCAGAGATTCTGGATCTCTTTGTCTAGGTTCGAATCCTAGCGAGGCAGCCACGCCACCTAAAAGACCTTCAGTCTTACGTGGTCGGTTTGTTCATGCACACGAAGACCGCATGAAGGCGCAGTCTTTTACGCGGGTCGAGCGCGTCTCTTCTGGGCTGTAGCTGCCTTCCTGTGGGAGGCGCGCCCGTCGCCCACAGGGCGACGGCTACAATGCATCTTGCGAGAGCCACAATCAGCGGGCTTGTCGCCGAATCCGTCCCAAGTAGAATGGGGCCGGCGCGTGGGGAAAATTGCCACGATCCACACCTATGGCAGACGAACTTAATCAGTTGAGACATGAGGTCGCGCGGTTGCGACGCGACCTGGATCATGTTTTGCGTGTGCTCGGTCAGGAGGAGAAGCTGCCTCAGCAGCCGCGTCCGCCATTTTTATTGCTCGATGCCGAAGTCATCTCGATTCGTCACAGCGCCGATAAGATGCCGATTCTGCTCAAAGCCGAAGAAGGCTACGCCTGCATTTACCTGAACGACAATGAAGGGCGGGCGCGCGGATTATTTCAAATAGACGAGAACGGTAGTGCGCGTTTTGAGATTTGGAATAAGGACCAGGAAGTGGTCGTCTCGATCGGCGAAACGAAAGATGGCGCGGGCGAGATTTTTGTGGCGTCGGCTGACGGCAAACCGCGTGCGGGATTGAAAGTGCACGAGCTGGGCGGAATTGTGAGCGCGCAAAACTCAGCGGGACAAACCAACGTGTTGATGCTTGGGAAAGATCAGGGTGGCACCTTCGTGGTAGCGGACGCTGAGGGCCGACCCGTGGCGGAAATCACGACCGTGGATGGTGACGGAGTTGTTTCCATCAAGGGAAAAACCGGCTATCAGACCGCATACATGGGCTGCGATGAGAATCGGGGGCTGGTAGCCGTTCTCGGAAAAGACGGCGAACAGGCGGTCGCGCTAACCAGCAACGAAAAAGGCGGAACGCTGGTATTCTTCGACGCAAAGGGCGAACCGAAAGGCAACCTCCCGAAATAGTGTCGGGGACGACTAACTCACGTGCTGTAGCGTCCGCTGTCCCCAGCGGATTAAATGAGCGGTAATGTGCTGATTACACGCGGATGCCCGAGAGCGGATCAATGATGGCCCGACATGACCTTTAACATCGAGATGATCGGCCAGGCCGCGCAAAGGACTCCGATCACTCCGAAGAGAATCATCTCGGGTAGAAAATCGCGCTCGGTCTGCGGATCAAAGACCTGAGATGAAAGCTGCCGCAACGTGCGCAGCTCGGACAAGATCTCGCTGTTCGAGGATTTGGGCGATGTGTTCGAAATAGGCGACTCGAGGACCGGGACGAGATTTTGTTTCGTTTTCGAAACCAGGCCGTGCTCGCCCAATGCGGTCAATCCGGCGCCACCAGCAAGATCACGATGGAAAGCGGTAGGAGCGGCCGATTTCTTGATATGGTGAGCGAGGATACCGGGCGTCAGGCCCGGGGATTCCTCCCGCGATTGAAACGAACAGTCGTTGAGCCAATCAGGAAGTGCGGCGGGCCGGCGAGTCGTTGGTGGGGTTTTCATCTTCAATTTTCAAAGCCAATCTCATGCCGTAGCTCCGCCCGGAACGTAATTTGTTCTCGTAAGTATGGAGACCGTCAGAGGGGTGCGGGCAAAACGATATGCGGACACGCTTCTGCGTGTCCGAGGACGCGCGGAAGCGCGTCCCTCCGTTAATTGCTGCCCCGCCGTCGTTTCCGAAAAAATCCCTGCAGCAATGCACTGCATTCCTGCGCCAGCACACCACTCGAGATGTCGCAGCGATGATTCAGCTGCGGCATCTGCAGAAGATTCAGAATACCTCCAGCAGCGCCGCCGCACGGATCTTCGCAGCCAAACACTACGCGGCGCAGTCGCGCGTGAACCGCTGCGCCAGCGCACATCGGACACGGTTCCTTGGTCACCACCAAATCGCAATCGTTTAGTCTCCAGTCTCCGACCGCAGCCGCAGCCTGGGTGATTGCCAAAATTTCGGCGTGTGCCGTTGGGTCCTTGAGCAGTTCGACCTGGTTGTAGCCACGCCCGATGATGCGCCCGTTTTTCGCGATCACCGCACCAATCGGCACCTCGTCACTTTCCGCCGCCTTCCGTGCCAGGCGCAAAGCTTCGCCCATGAGTGCTTGGTCGTCGCGGAAAAGCAGGTCTTCCATCGGCTGAAGATAGTGGCAGGCCAATGAAAAGTCAGGGCGGCCCTTCGAGGGCGCCGGCAGAGCGATAGCGGCGGCGGCGCTTAATGATACTTCAGGTGGATCGAGCAGTCCCTGCTCGAGGCCGATGAACCAAGCGGCGTCGCCGCCCTGGCTTTCACATCGCCATCAGAGCGGCCGATCCGCCCGGACACCCGCATGCTCGTCGACCGAATGGAAAACCACGCTTTTTCTTTACAAATCTCTCCTAATTTCGCAGGCTGAAATGGTGCGCGCCGCGCTTTTCACCTTCGCGTTCCTCGCGCTTGCGACGGCGGGTTACGCCCAGGAACAGGAGCGGAAACTTGTCGATCGCCTCCTGAATCCGGATGCAAAACTGTCCAATTCGGATCAAAACAAAAAGTTCGCCGGCGGGTCGGATGCCGCTCCTGCGCGGTCATTCTCGACTAAGAGCTATTACATTTCGGAGAAAAAACTGACCAAAAGCTTCGTGGCCGATCGCCAGGCGCCTACGAGTACGTTCAGCACGCGCAATCACACGACCAAGCCAGCAACACTGCCTTTGGCGCCGCAGATGAAGACCTTGGAAACAACGAACGCTCGCGAAGTCTCGCCGAACGGCCATCCGACCAAGACATACGCCACGCGCAATTTCGCCGGCAACCGGCCATTTCTGGGCCAGGGTAAAAGTCAGAAGGCGCTCCACCAGCAGGACCGGCCGCTCACGATTGATGAAGTGCGCGAGTTGTTGAACAAAAACAAGTAGGTTGTTTCCGCGCGCCTGCTGTTTTTAGTGCGCAGGGAATATGAGCGATCAGCTGGCACACCTCACCCGCGGGGCCGCGCAAATTATCAGCGAAGCGGAACTGGCGGAAAAACTTCGCGCCAATCGCCCGTTGCGGGTGAAACTCGGTGTCGATCCGACGAGTGCCGATCTCCATCTCGGACACACCATTATTCTTCGGAAACTGCGGGATTTTCAGGAACTCGGTCATCAGGCCGTTTTAATCATCGGAGATTTCACGGCTTTGATCGGCGATCCAAGCGGGCGTTCAGTGACCCGACCGACGATTACGCGCGAAGAAGTCGATCGCAATGCCCAGACTTATCGCGAACAAGCGTTCAAAATCCTCGATCAAAGCAAAACCGAAATCGTGTATAACGGTTCCTGGCTCGGAAAATTATCGTTCGAAGATGTCATTCGACTAAATGGCAGGGTCACTTTGCAGCAGTTGTTGCAACGGGAAGATTTTCGCGATCGGATCCAAAACGAGCAGCCGATTCACGCCCACGAAATTCAATATCCGATCATGCAAGCCTACGATTCGGTGATGGTCAGAGCAGATG
>JBKPQI010000213.1:0-7602 GCA_046733975.1 Verrucomicrobiota bacterium | reverse complement strand
GATTACGGACAGAGCGACCTGCGCCCCGACCAAAAGTTTGCGGAAACGCTGCTGGCGCACGCTCCCGGCCGTACCGCGACCACCCTCCTTGAGCGCATCGACGATGTCGGTGCGCGAGCTTTGCAACGCGGGATAAAAACCCATCACCAGACCGGTGACGAGCGATAGCACGATGGTAAACGCGAGCACCGGAAGAGAAAGGGCGGTTGCGCTGCCTGCCTCAATGGGAAGGAAATTAGCGGCCAGTTTTGGCACGAGTGGAACCAGTTGCCAGGCCAGCACCGCGCCCAGGCATCCAGCAAGCAAGCTAACGAGGACACTTTCGAATACAAACAGCCGGAGCACGCTCGTGCGCGACGCCCCGAGAGCCATACGCAGCGAAATCTCGCGGCGTCGTCCGCTAAACCTAACGAGAAGTAGATTGGCAACGTTGCTGCAGGCGATGAGCAACACGAACGTCACCGCTGCCAGGAGAGTGGCGAACCCCGGCCGCAGATTTTCGGTTACATCCTCCGGCAGCGTCTTGATCACCGTCGTGGACTTGGCATCAATCTTCTCCGGATATTGCGTGCGATAACTTTCCGTCAGCACATCGAATGCGGCGCGCGCCTGGTTGACCGTTACGCCCGGTTTCAATCGACCGACTGCGCGGAGGAATGCGGTCCCACGCATCATCCGTTCATGAGTAAAGCCGGGAATGACAAAAGGTTTTGTTGTCCAGATGTCGGCATTCGGCCCCGTCCAGGAGACCGGCAGCCTGGGAATGACGCCAACGATCGTATGTGTAACACCATCGAGAGTGAGGCCGCGGCCGATCACATTCGGATCGCTGCCCAAACGGGATTTCCAAAACCGATCGGTAATTACCGCTACATCGGCGCCTTCTTGTTCCTCCGGCAAAAACGTCCGTCCCCGAATGGCAGGCACTCCGAGCACGTCGAACCAGTTCGATGTGGTTTTGAAAATGGGAACCTGGAAGGGATCGCCGATGCCGGTCACGGTTGCGGCGATTCCATTTTCGCCGGCAAATCCATCAAACACGGTTTGACCATCGCGGAAATGCATAAAGCGCGGGGCCGAGAGCGGGAAATCAAGTGTCTGGTCCGTGAAGTGAGAGAAGACATGCAGCGCGCGCGACGGCTGTTTAAATGGAAGACCGCGCAGGAAAAGATCGTTGATCAAACTGAAGATGGCAGTGTTGAGACCGATCCCGAGTGCAAGCGTGATCAGCGCGAGCACGGTGAACCCCGGCGCCTTCAGCAACTGTCGAATAGCGAAACGAACATCAGTCATCATAAGCTCAATAATTGTATTTGAATTGGTAAGGGGCGTGATGCGTAGTCCACCACACGAAAGCGTCTTGCAATGGCCATGCCACCCGCGGCGGCTCCGCGCAAGCTATTGATTGCGTGCAGGTTTTCAATTCCGCGGATTTCGTTAACAAACGGTACCGTCCCGCATACGGGATTTTGCTGTCCCGCGAATGAAATGATCTTCGCAGACGGTAAAAACCGCAGGTGCATAATTGTTTTAGCTGTTACAATCGAAATTTGGACGCAGGAACCGCTAGCATTGGATTCAACTAATAGACGGCTCTGCGTTTAAATTTTGTCTGTGCTGCGTTAAATCCGTTTGCCGGTGACGCACAGCCAAGGCGAAACTCGTTAGCGATGACTTGGGTAGGATGAACCGAAAATTCCTTTTCATAATAACAATTGCCTTAATTAACGTGGGCGCCCAGCTACTGCCGGCAGCGCAGAACGATTTTGCGGACATCAAAGCGCAAATCGCGAAGCAGCATGATGAGTCAATCAAGCGGCTGCAGGATTGGATCGGGCAGGTCTCGATCGCGGCGGAGAATCGTGGTTATCCGGATGGCGCAGAATACATGGCGAAGCTCGCGCGCGACGCCGGGTTTCAGCAGGCAAGCGTAATCAATACAGACGGCAAACCCGGCGTGTTCGCCACACTGGATGCAGGCGCACCAAAAACCGTCGGGCTGTATTTCATGTACGACGTGAAACAATTCGACCCCGCGGAATGGTCCTCGCCGCCGACGGAAGCGCGACTCGTCGACAAGCCGCCGCTCGGCAAAGTGATTATCGGACGCGGCGCGGTGAATCAGAAGGGACCTGAGGCTGCATTTCTTGCCGCACTGCACGCGATCGAAGGCGGGGGCAAGAAAATGCCAGTGAACCTTGTCCTGGTCGCGGAAGGTGAAGAGGAGATCGGCTCGCCGCATATCAAACAGATTGCGCATCGGCCGGAGGTACAAGAGGCACTGAAAAAATGTGTCGGCGTGTTCATGCCGTCAGCGTCGCAGGATTTGGACGGGATTGTCACCGTAAGCCTCGGTGCCAAAGGCGTGATCGAACTCGAACTAGTCTCGAGCGGCGAAAAATGGGGACGCGGCCCGGGCAAAGACGTTCATTCCTCGCTGAAGGCCATGATCGATAGTCCTGCCTGGCGATTGGTTCACGCCCTGAATACCCTGGTTTCGGAAGATGGGAACACGATCACGATCGACAACTATCCGACCCCGCGGCCGCTTAGCGCGCAGGAAAAGGAAATGATCGCGAACGTCTCCAAAGTACGAAGCGAAGAGCTGGAGAAAAAGCGGGACAGCACGCAGCATTGGATCGACGATCTCTCCTGGGAACAGGCCAACGAGCGGCTGGAATCGCAACCGACGCTTAACATCGAAGGATTGGTTGGCGGTTATACCGGACCTGGTGGCAAAACAGTTTTACCGCATCGTGCTCTGGCGAAAATCGACATGCGTTTGGTGCCCGACATGAAAGCGGCGGATGCGCTGGCGGCATTGAAGGCGCATCTGGCGAAACACGGCTTCGGTGATATCGAGGTCAATATGGGCGGAGGTTACGATCCGACCAGCACATCGGCGGACTCGGAGTTGATTAAAGCGCAGGTCGCGACTTACAAAGATTGCGGAATCGACCCGTTGTTATGGCCACGCAATGCGGGATCGTATCCTGGTTATGTTTTCACGGGCGAACCGCTCAAGCTTGCATCCGGCCATTTCGGCCTCGGCCATGGCAGCGGCGCGCACGCGCCGGATGAATATTACGTCATCGAATCGGCCAATCCAAAAGTTCAAGGATTTGACGGCGCAGTGATGTCGTTCGTGCAGTATTTGTACGAGCTGGCGAAGTAGTCCGAGCCGGACTGGGGATGTCCGAGCGGCGTCGCCGACGCTGTCATCCCGAGCGAAGTCGAGGGATCCCGGGGTTCTACCTTGAAGCTTGCGCAATGGGACCCCTGCGTCCGAACCGGACTAGCGGAACGACCACCATGCCGAGATTCGCGGAGTCGCGTGACAGGATTGTTCCCGGCGATAACGTGCGCCAGCAATGGACGCCCCGCACGATTGGGCAGCATTAAGCGACGAACAACTTCTGGAATGTCGCATCTCCAAGCTCGGACTTCGTCTCGAGGGCACGCCACTCGAGCCTCTGATCAAGCAACTTTACCAAGAGCTAACGGCAAAAGGACTGGTATTTCATCCACCCTGTCACATCGGTGATGAATGGTTCGTGCCGGTCGGCGTTCCGGCAATCTTCGTGCCTTTCTTTCTCGTGCACGAACGCTTGCGAGCCTTGGAACGAAAAATGATGCTCGAAGTTGAAGGGGAAACCCCCGAATACTTCATGAAATTGATCCGGCACGAAACGGCGCATGCGTATAACTACGCCTACCATCTTCCCCATAATAAAAAGTGGGCGCAGGTTTTTGGACAAACATCGGACGACGAGACGCCGGACAGTTACCGACCGCGGCCGTTTAGCCGCAGTTATGTCGTGCACCTGGACGATTGGTATGCTCAGAGCCATCCGGATGAGGATTTCGCCGAGACGTTCGCGGTGTGGCTAACGCCGGACCTTGATTGGCGGAAGCGATACGCCGGCTGGAAGGCTCTGCAAAAGCTCGAATATGTCGAGGAACTAATGCAGCCCCTTGCCGGCAAGCCGCCGTTGCACACACCCCCTTACCGCGTCGCGGAGTACAATTGTCTGAATCTCAAGCTCAAGACTTATTACGCGCGCAAACGGAAGCTTTATGAAGATACTTATCCCGGGTTCTACGACGCCGATCTGAGGCAGCTTTTCGCCGCGCCGGTCGGGATCAAGGCAAGTTCTTATCTGCGATTGCGCCGACGGCGACTGCTCAATGCGGTCTGTAATTGGACTAACGAGAAGAAGTATCGAGTTAACGAGCTATTGACGCGGCTGATCGATCGCTGCGATCATCTCGGGCTCAAAGTGCATAATGACGATCCGCAGCAGGATTTTCGCGTTTCTGCATTTATTACCACCCTGGTGATGAACTATCTTTTCACCGGCAAGTTCAAGCGCAGGAAATAGCGTGAAAAGGAAACTGAAAGTCCTTGCTCTTTTCGATGCCGTCCGGCCGACCACGATCGATCAGGATTTGAGTAAGGAGATGAAGACAGAGGATTGGAAAACGGAGGCGAACGTGTTGAGCGCGCTCCGAACCCTCGGTCATGCCGAGGAACATCTCGCCATTTTTGACGATCTCGATTTATTGCGGCAGAAACTGGAAACTTTCCAGCCGGACATCATTTTCAATCTGGCCGATCAGTTCAAAAACAACCGCGGATTCGACCAGAACATTGTTTCGTTTCTGGAGATGCAAGGCGTGCCTTTCACCGGTTGCAGCGCCACCGGACTCGTTCTTTGCAAGCATAAGGGGATCTCGAAAAAAATTCTGCACTACCATCGCATCCACGTCCCGAATTTCGTAGTGATTCCGCGGGGGCAGCGGATCGTTCGACCGAAACAATTGAAGTTTCCCATCCTGGTGAAACCCGTCAAAGAGGAAGCTTCTTACGGGATTTCGCAGGCGTCGTTCGTCGAAACGGAGGAGCAGTTCAAGGATCGCGCGCAATTTATTCACGATAGTCACGATGCCGACGTGATCGCCGAGGAGTACATTGAGGGGCGCGAGCTGTATGTTGGATTAATGGGGAATTCGCGGCTGAAAGTTTTTCCCATTCGCGAGCTGGTGTTTCAGGAAGTGCCACCCGACGAACCGAAGATTGCGACCTATCGCGCGAAGTGGGATGAGGAATATCGCAAACGCTGGGGTTTGCAGAATAAGTTCGCTGAAGGGCTCGAGCCGGCGGTAGTGACGCAAATCGAAGCAACCTGCAGACGAATTTACCGGCTTCTCACCATCGATGGGTATGCCCGCATTGATCTGCGGTTAACGCCGCAAAATGAAATCTATTTCATCGAAGCAAATCCAAATCCCATCCTGGCGGAGGACGAAGATTTCGCGCAAGCCGCTGGTAAGGCAGGGCTGCCATATCCGCAATTGATCGATCGCATCATCCGGCAGGGGATGAAAACGCTGCGCGATTGACACAGCTGCAAACGTCCAATGCCCCAATTCAGAACCCAACCCACGTCATCCCGAGCGAAGTCGAGGGATCTCGTTGCGCAAGCTTGAAGGTAACACCACGGGATCCTTTGACTCCGCTGTCGCTGCGCTCAGGATGACGCGGTCGCGACGAAGGCCCCCCGAGCAAAATTCCAAACTCGCAATTAGGCCCCGGCAAATTCATCTTGGTCACATGGCGGACGCGATTACTCCCATGATGCAGCAGTACCAGCGGCTGCGCGGGAGCGTGCCGCCCGATGTGTTGCTGCTTTTTCGGCTGGGCGATTTCTACGAACTGTTTTTTGAGGATGCCAAGGAAGCGTCCGGGCTGCTCAATGTCGCGCTGACGAAACGCAACGGCGTGCCGATGTGCGGAGTGCCGTATCACGCTGCTCAAAATTACATCGCGAAACTGATCAAGGCGGGAAAACGCGTCGCGATCTGCGATCAGACGAGCGAACCGCGACCGGGGCGAATCGTGACGCGGGATATCACGCAAATCATCAGCGCCGGGACGGTGAGCGAGCTCGGTTTATTGGAAGCGAAACGCGCGAACTATCTCGCAGCAATTTATGAGGACGAAGATTCCCATCCCCACCGGGGCGTAGGCCCCTCCGGGCCGGAGGCAGCTCGGAACTTTGGATTCGCTTATGCTGATCTAACCACGGGCGAGTTCCGGCTGATGGAATTGAGTAGTCACGCCGCGCTGGTGGACGAACTTGCGCGCGTCGAGCCATCGGAAATTTTGGTGAGCGAGGAACAGCGGGATTGTTTTCCTGCAATCGAACATGCGCTGGCGCATGACAGTTACGCGTTCCTTCCCGAACAGGCGACCTTCACCTTGTGCGAGCATTTCAAAACCAAATCGCTCGATGGTTTCGGTTGCGCGCAAATGCCCGCGGCGATCAGCGCGGCGGGCGCGATTGTTCACTATCTCAAACATCATTTGCGGCGAAGAATCGATCATCTCGCCACCTTGCGTTGTGAATCGGCAGACGATCACGTGCTGCTTGATGCCGCGACGCAGACAAATCTCGATCTGGTCGAATCACGCGGCGGCGCTCGTGATACCAGTCTGCTCGCCGTACTCGATCGCACCGTCACCCCGATGGGAGGACGAAAATTACGCAGCTGGATTTTGCAGCCATTGCGCAATTTGAATGAACTGAACCGACGCCAGCAGATGATTGCCGATCTGCTGCACGAATCGGACCTGCTCGGATCATCGCGTCACGCGCTCAAATCTATTCGCGATATCGAACGCGCGGCCGGGCGGCTTGCGCAGGCTTCGGGCAACGCGCGTGATCTGGTGGCGCTGAAAAATTCATTGCAACACATTCCGCAGATCAAAGCAGAGCTGCAAAAGCTGATCGAGCGAATCAATTTCGGGAAAGGCAATTCTTCTGTGGAGGCGGCCGTCCCGGCCGCAGATGAGCCGGATTGGCGGCCGACACGGCCTCCTCTACAGGGAGAACTGTCGAGGTCGCTGGTGGAGTCTCTGCAAGATGAAATCCATGAGATGCCGGAGCTCGCAAGCAGGTTGCAACATGCACTGCTCGACGATGCGCCGCTGGCACTGAAAGACGGCGGGATTTTCCGGGATGGCTTCGACGCGCAGCTCGATGAGCTTCGGAATGCTTCCCGCGACGGGAAGAACTGGATCAACGCGCTGCAGGAACGTGAGATCGCCGCTACCGGAATTAAATCGCTCAAGGTGCGATTCAATTCCGTCTTCGGCTATTTCATTGAAGTCACGAAATCGAATCTAGGCAGCGTGCCGGGGCATTACACCCGCAAACAAACGACTGTCGGCGGGGAACGTTTCATTACTCCGGAATTAAAGGAGATGGAGGCAAAGATTCTCGGGGCAGACGAACGCGCACGAAACCTGGAGTACTCGCTTTTCCTGAAATTGCGGGACGAAACGCTAACGGAACTTGGACCGCTGCAAAAAACGGCGGGGGCGATCGCACTAATAGACGCAATTTGTTCGCTGGCCGAGACCGCCCGTTTATTTCATTACTGCCGGCCGGAGTTGGATGAATCGCTGCGCTTGACGATTTGTGACGGGCGACATCCGGTGCTCGATCAGAATCTGGTCGAAGAGAAGTATGTTCCTAACGATACCGAGCTCGATGGCGAAAAACTTCGTCTTGCTATTATCACAGGGCCGAACATGGC
>JBKPQI010000212.1:0-5134 GCA_046733975.1 Verrucomicrobiota bacterium | reverse complement strand
GCCCACGCGAGCGCAAATTGTGGGTCCAACTGTACAGCTCGTTCGAATGCAGTTCGGCCTTGATCCACCTCCTTCGCGGAGTGGCGATTCAGAAAGAAGCGGCCCTGCAAGTAGGCTTCATGCGCCTCGACGTTGTTTGTTCCACCTCTCGCAGCTGCGGTTACTTCGGCCTGAATCTGCGCCTTAGCGGCTGGATTGGCCGCGCTACCGGTGAGCTGCCCGCGCAACTGTTCTACGATAGTTTGGGCCAGCTCGGTCTGAACAGCGAAAACATCCTTTAAATTGCGCGTGTAGTTCTCCGACCAGATCTCATCGCCTGACGTCGTCTTGGTCAGGCGGGCCGCGATGCGCACGGTTTCACCGGCTTTGCGCACACTTCCCTCGACCAGGTTCGCGACCCCGAGTTTCTGACCAATCTCTTGCGCAGTAGCGCTCTTGCCTTTGAAAGAGAAAGCGGAAGTGCGCGCCGCCACGCGCAGCCCAGGAATTTTCTGCAGAACGGTGAGCAACTCTTCGCTGATGCCGTCGGAAAAATACTCGCTTCCCTTGTCATCACTGAGATTCTCGAAGGCGAGGACGGCAACGGATTTCTCCGGGAATGCATTCGTTGTTGCCGACGCAATACTCGTACTCGTTAGGCGCGGACGCAGCAATTGAAAGACAAAGAGCGCGGCCGCAATAACCGCAACGACGACGGTAATACCGGCAATCCTTCGCCCGGTATGGTGTGTGATCGATTTGTCCGCTTCAACTTCCGATTCTCGTTTGAGCCCTTCCGGCGTGATCTCGAAGGCCCAGGAAAACACTAACGCGATTGGGAAACCAAGAACAACGACGGCGACAAACACCCTCAATACCCAGGGTGGGGCATCAAAGGTCGGGAACAAGATTGAGGCGGCCTGAATGAGCAACCAGGCTACGACGGCGTAGGCAACCGCGACCTTATAGACGTTTCGGCGCTTTAGCTCCGCGAAAAAAGACGGCCGATTGTTCATATCTTACGCTCGGCCATTTTCGTTCATCGGTTACAGTCGTTGCAATGCAGAATCGTTGCGATTGGTCCCGGAGCGGGTCGCTACAGATATGGCCATTCTGTTACAAGTACCTGCGGACGCGATCTCGGTAAGTGAGATAGGTCGAGCCGAATTTGCTCTCGAGATACGTCTCTTCGCGCCTGACCACGAAGATATGCATGACCAGCCAGACCGGGACCAACAGGAATAAGCTCCACCAGATATTCAGTAGCAGCGACACGCCGACGTAAATCAGAGTAAGGCCTACGTAGAGTGGGTTACGAGAAAAACGGAACGGACCGCTCTCGACGATCGTCGTTGTTGGCCGGGTTGGATTTACATTCGTTCCATGCTTGATCATGGCCCAGCGTCCAGTCGCTACCAAGGCGAGCCCGGCGATCCCGATGAGAGCGCCGAGCCAGCGCCCCTGCTCGACTGCGTAAATCGGCAGCCGCTGAAGTCGATCGTCGATAACAACTCCAAGCAGAAACGCAGAAAGAAAAAACAACGGCGGGTGCACGCCGACACCGGGATTATCAGCCGTTGTGCGCATCTAAATAAATCTTACCGGTACTTCTGTTGCCGCGCACCAGAAAAGCGGAAACCCTGCGAGCCGCCAGGATTGATGTTGCAGCGGTACTGAAAACTGCCGGACAGCCTCGCGCGCCCGCACTTCCGAAATACTCGTGTGGACACTGATAGCACGCGCATTGATGAGATCGTCGACGGAATTTACCGGATCTCCACCTGGCAGGAGCCGTACGGTATCACGTTTAACCAGTTCCTCATTGCTGACGAACGTCCCGCGCTGATTCACACGGGGATGTACCATCTTTACGAGCCGATTCGCCGAGCCATCGGCGAGGTGCTCGATCCGGTCAAGCTCAGCTGCATCGTCCTGCTGCATTGGGAAGGGGACGAGAACGGCGGGATGGACCGATTCATGAAGGCGGCGCCGGGGTGCGAGCTCATCGGTTCGCTTCTGTCGATCCAATTGAATGCGTCGGGCTTCGGAGTCGCCGAGCGCCTGCGCGGGTTTCGCGATGGCGAAACGCTCGAGCTCGGTGCCCGCAAACTTCGTTTCATTGAGACTCCGCACGTCCATCACTGGGACTCGATGATGGTGATGGAAGAAACAACGCGCAGCTTGTTTCCTTCCGACCTTTTCATTCAACCAGCCGATCAGCCGCCTGTAGTAACCGAAGATCTCTCGAGACCAATGCTCGATCTTTATCAGGCCGCAGGAATTTTCGCGCACGAATTTCCCATCCGGCACGCGGTCGATCGACTGGAGAAGGTCGATCCAGCCTGGATTCATCCCATGCATGGTGGATCTTTCCAGCGGAGTGCCTTACCCTACTACACAGCGGCGTTGCGGGATAACGAATTTGCCTATCATGGCATGCTCCTCGGGCGCGAAGTCGCAAGTGTAGCGCCGATGTAACGTCAGGATGCGGTTTCGGGAATCAAGAGTCCTGCTTTGCGCAACCCTTCAAGAATTGGCTCCATGAGACCGCTGGCGAAGTGCCAGGTTGCGACGTTCGCGCGAGCGTGCGCCGCAAACTCCGGGTCGAGTGCGAGGAGATCGCGCACCGCCGCCGCGGCTTCAGTGCGTCGGCCAAGATGGCCGCAGGCTGAAGCCATGACGAGGAATGGCCAAAAGAGTCCCGGCACGTCGACGCGATTCGCGCACGCGAGAGCCTGCTCGTACTCACCATTGTGGAAATGATTCCAGAGAGGAGCGAAATGCATCCAACCGGCGTGGTTGGGATTCAGTTCCATCGCTCGGCGCACGATCGCAGTGCCGCGCTCGAATTCTCCGGTGTGCACGATCTCCAGGCCCAAAATTCCCAGCGCGTCAGTGTTTAGCGGGTTGAGTGCCATCGCGCGTTCGGCCGCCGGCCCAAAAGCCGCCAGGTCCTGGCGGAAGAAATGCGTTTGCGCCAGCGCGACCATCGCGAACTGGTTTGCTCGATCCAATTCGACTCCACGCCGCGCCGCGGCCAGCGCCCGATCGAGTGAAGTCGCATCGTTACCGGGAAAACCGAACGCATATTCATCGAGATAGACCTGCGCGAGAGAAGCCCACAAGTCTGAAGGCGGATTATCCGACTTGGACGCGCGTTCGAGTCGGCTTCTAAGTGCTCCGTGAGAAGCAGGCGTGATCTGCTCGCGATAAGCAAACCACTCAAACTGCCACTCCGCCGGTGTGAACTCGGCGTCATCTTTCCGTCGGCTAGCCTCGCGCATCGAATGAACCAGAACGCCATAGCTATCGGCGACGGTGGCGACAACGCGGGCGGCAATGTCGTCCTGTGCGGCAAAGATCGTAGACGCTTGCAGATCGCGATTATAAGTCTCGGCCCACAGCTGAGTGCCGGTTTGGACATCGAGTAACTGCGCGGTCACGCGAATACTCGAACCTCCCTTGCGAATGCTCCCTTTCAGCACATAACGCGCACCGAATTTGTCACCGAGAGTTTTGTCGTTCTCCGCTTTCACTTCCGCGGATGAGGCGCCGGCTACGACTGATAGATAACCAAATCGTGAAAGCCCGGTGGTAATGTCTTCGCCTAAGCCATCGGCAAACGATACCACCTCGGCGTCACCAGCAGTCTTAAAAGGAACGACCGCGATCCCAAGCTCCTGCGAAGTTGCCGGCGTTTTCTTTTTCGCCTGACTCTGACGAAGCCTTTCCGGCACCTCAGCGTTGCCTAACTCATCGGTGTAAAAATTTACCAGGTGAATGCGAACACCGTGTTTCACTTCGCATTCGCCTAAGGAGTGAAGGTGTGGCGCCCAGTGCCGATAAGACTCCAAATCTTCCGCTACCCGTTTCGAAAGAAGGATGTGGCCGGCATCGCCGCAATCCATCACCCGCTGCGCCATGTTAATGCCGGCCCCGGCGACATTGACCTGTTCGTTCAAATCCTTAATCTCGTTAACCGGGCCGCTGTGAATGCCCATGCGAACCCGTAGTTCGGAATATTTCTTAAGTTCTTTGCTGATTTCCAGAGCGCACAAAACGGGCGCTTCCGGGCTGGTGCGAAAAACCAGCGCACCGCCGTCGCCAGTCGGTAGACGGAGTAGCTTACCTTCCGCTTCTGCCGAACGAACCTGTTCGGATTCGCGCACGATCTGCTTCAACCGTCTGAGTTGGTCGCTCTGCTCGTTAATGAGCAGTTTGGAGTATCCGACGATGTCGATGAACAGAACGTGGCCGATCTCGAACTTCACATCGAAGGACTGCTCTGACGCCATACGCTTTCTTCTATCGGGAAACTCGAGCTTTAACGACTCGATTTTGGCTCAAGGACTTTCTGGACTAACACTTCGAAACGCGGATCGCCCCGCAAGGGATCGAGCAGAGGATCCACTTTGATCCAGCAGAGGCTGGAACCGTCGCGCGCAGCAACGGCTCGTTCAACGCAGCGAAGAGCTTCCTCTTTGTTGTGGAGGCCCAAAAACACAAGCGCGCGCGAATACTCGTCGACATCCTGATTTTGAAAGATCTGGTCAAGATTCTTCAACGCTTGTTCGGCGGCCTTCTGATCACCAGTCAGACCTTTGGCCGCCCCAAGCAGAGCGATGACAAGGGAATCACCGCTTAATTGCAACGCCTTTTCGTATTCCGAAATCGCCGCCGACAAATCACCTTTTACTTGCAGCGCGATGCCGAGATTGTAACGGCCGTAGAAGAAAGTCGGATCGATCGCGAGCGTCTTTTGCAATTGCTCGATGGCCTCGTCATACCGGTGAGCGAGATAAAATGTTACCCCCAGATCTGTGTTAATGACCGGTGACAGAGGATCGAGCTCGACCGCGCGTTTACCTTCGGCGATGGCTTCATCAAATCGGCCAAAACTAACGAGCGGGTCGTTGCCGAACCATTGATGCGCGGTAGCCGAGTTTGGCTTGAGCTCAATCGCACGCTGGTACTCCCGCATCGATCCGGCAAGATCCATCTGGAAAAAATTGAGCTTACCAAGAGCGACGTGTGCTTCGGCAACGTTGCGGTCGAGCTGGAGAGCTTTGAGCGCAGCCTCTTTCGCTTTCGCGTATGAATCGGCCCTGCGCGTCGACGTGTAAAATGGAAGCAGAACGTAGGCATTAGCGAGGCC
>JBKPQI010000211.1:0-16850 GCA_046733975.1 Verrucomicrobiota bacterium | reverse complement strand
ACTCAAACCTCAGCCCACGCACAATCGTGATGGAGCGCAGTCTCCGATATGCGGTCGATTTCAGAGGCGGCTACTCCGTGGGGCTCTTCCTCGATCAACGCGAAAACCGAAGTTTTCTCCGCAAAGCGTCGCCGGCCCGATTGCTGAATTGTTTCGCCTACACTTGTTCGTTTTCTGTGGCAGCGGCAATCGCAGGCGCCAGGACGGTGAGCGTGGATCTTTCACAGAAATCACTCGAACGCGGACGGCAAAATTTTTCCCTCAACAATTTACCGGTGACTGGCCATCAGTTCATCGCCGATGATGTCTTCGAGGTGCTGCCAAGACTGGCTCGAAAGGGCGAGAGGTACGATTCGATTGTGTTGGATCCGCCTACTTTTTCGCGGTCGCATCGCGGAAAGATGTTCAAGGTTCAGTCGAATTTCGAGGCTCTTCTCCTGAAAGCGCTGGAAGTGGCCGAGCGAGACGCGCGCATCCTGCTTTCGACGAACTGCGCGACGATGAACGAGCGGGCGCTGGAAGTCATGGCACGGTTTTGCTTGAAAGCATCGCGCCGAGCGGGCACCTTGCACAGCGAATCGAGGCCGCGTGATTTTCCGCCGGCCAGCGGAGCCGCCAGTGTGTGGCTAACGCTGCGCTAGCGGAAGGAGAACACGCAAAGCGGCTTTGACAACCGAAAGAGAGTTATGGACCAAAATACTGATATCGCATTGCGCGGCGTGCGTTACGCACAGGACCAATTTTCCGAGGTCGTGACTCAGGCGGAAGAATTTGTTCGGGAAAAACCGGGCCAGTCGCTTCTCATCGCACTCGCTGCCGGCATGATTCTAAACCGATTGCCGCTGGGGCGACTGTTTGGTGGCGTCATCCGCCTGTTGCTTTTTGCGCTCAAGCCGGCGCTGTTGGTATACGGGGCGACGAAAGTTTACGAGATCGCCCAGGAACAAGAGTAGCTACTCGTTCCCAAAGGTAGGGGCGGTTCACCCGAACGGCCCGGGCGATTGAGGTCAATCGCCCCGACCTGCGCCTCGGGATGACGGCGTTGGCGCCAGCGCTTCAATCTTCCAGCGTAAAGCCAACTTTGATCGCTACCTGCCAGTGATCGATCTTGCCATCCAGAATGTGACCGCGTGTCTCTGTCACCTCCAACCAGCGCATATTGCGGATCGTCTTCTTTGCCCGGAACAGGGCGTTTTCGACCGCGGCTTCAATAGACTTGGGAGATGAACCAACCAGCTCGATTTTTTTGTAGACGTGATCACTCATGCGAGATTTTTCCACGCAAAGCTTGGAGAGGACAATCAGAAAGGTTGAAGCATTAACAAGTCGTCATCGCGAGCGAAGGCGAGGGATCCGTTGTACTTAGCTTCAACGCTTCGCCGCGGGATCCTTCGACTTCGCTCGGAATGACTGGGTTGTCGACGCTTGCCCCATGCGTGTGGCAGCGATATTAGAAAATTCGAATGGAAAGAGACATCGAGTCGCACCTTGTCGAGAAGCGGGTTTTCAAGCCTTCGAAAGAGTTCGCCAACAACGCCCGGATCAAATCGCTCGCCCAATACCGAAAAATGTATCGCGAATCGATTCGCAGTCCTGACAGGTTTTGGGCGCGCGAAGCAAAGGAACTTACCTGGCGCAAACCGTGGAAGAGAGTGCTCGATTGGAAAGCACCGTTCGCGAAATGGTTTGCCGGCGGTAGATTGAATTTGTCGGAAAACTGCCTCGACCGTCATCTGGCGGGTCCGCGGCGAAATAAAGCCGCTGTTATCTGGGAAGGCGAGCCGGGCGAGAAACGCACTCTCACCTACCAGCAGTTACATCGCGAAGTTTGCCGTTTCGCCAATGTCCTGAAGCGAAACAAAATTCGCAAAGGCGATCGCGTCATTATTTATTTGCCGACAACTCCCGAAGCGGCGATCGCGATGCTGGCATGCGCGCGTATCGGCGCGGTGCATTCAGTTGTTTTTGGCGGATTTAGTGCAGAGAGCATTCGGGGTCGCATCGCTGACAGCGGAGCGGTTGCGCTGATTACGGCGGATGGGAGCTATCGCCGCGGCGGCATTGTCCCATTAAAGAACAACGTTGATCATGCTCTGAGCGGTGGCACCTCGGTCAAGCGGGTCATCGTTTTCAGGCGAGCGGGCAATGAGATCCACATGGAAGAGGGACGGGACGTTTGGTGGCACCGCGAGCTGGAATACGTCGATGCCGACTGCGACCCGGTGCCGGTCGATTCGGAGCATCCGCTTTACATCCTTTATACCAGCGGTTCGACCGGAAAGCCCAAGGGAATTCTGCATACCACCGCCGGTTATTTGCTCGGAATTTATACGACGACCAAATACGTCTTCGACATTCGCGAAGAGGACCTTTTTTGGTGTACAGCGGATGTTGGGTGGGTTACGGGTCACAGTTACGTCGTGTATGGGCCGCTCAGCTTGGGCGCGACTACTCTGATGTATGAAGGCGCACCGAACTGGCCGGAGCCCGATCGATTCTGGAGAATTATCGAGGATTATCGCGTCACTATTCTTTATACCGCTCCCACCGCGATTCGCGCATTCATTCGATGGGGAGACGATTGGGTAAACAAGCATGACCTCTCCTCTTTGCGCCTGCTTGGATCTGTGGGTGAACCGATTAATCCGGAAGCGTGGATGTGGTATTCGAGAACTATCGGCGGGGGTCGCTGTCCGGTGGTGGACACATGGTGGCAAACTGAGACCGGTTCAATCATGATCACGCCGCTGCCCGGTGCGATTCCCACCAAGCCAGGAAGTGCGACCCTGCCGTTTTTTGGCGTTGATGCGGCGGTAGTAGATGGCCGCGGCGAAGAAGTCGGTCCGAATGTCGGGGGGAAGTTGATAATACGAAAACCATGGCCATCGATGTTGCGGACCATTTACGGCGACGACGAACGTTATCAAAAACAGTACTGGAGTGAATTCAAGGGCCGTTATTTAACTGGCGACGGCGCGCGACGCGATAAGGACGGCTATTTCTGGATCGTCGGCCGCATTGACGATGTGCTTAACGTCGCCGGACATCGGCTCGGCACTTCCGAGATTGAAAGCGCGCTGGTAGCGCACACCAAGGTAGCGGAAGCTGCCGTGGTCGGCCGTCCAGACGAAATGAAAGGGCAGGCCGTGGTCGCATTTGTAACTCTTAAAGGGAGTGCAACTCCATCTGCCGGATTGAAAACCGAACTGCGAGATCATGTAGCCGCGCACATTGGCGCCATTGCCAAGCCTGATGAAGTGCGTTTTGCGGAAGCATTGCCGAAAACTCGCAGTGGAAAAATCATGCGCCGGTTGCTCAAGGAAATTGCCACTGGCAAGACCGTAACTGGCGACACGACAACGCTGGAAGACTTCAGCGTGCTGGCGAAGTTGAGCGAAGAAGAATGAGTGCTATATCGGCGGTCTCTGATCGCCGAAACCCGGAGAATGCGACGGTCATAGACCGCCGCTGCAACATCAGATAGCGTTTATCCGTGAGCTTTATCCGCACCGGTTTGCGCGAGCTTGGCTTGAAAGTACGCCGGCAACGCACGCGCATGGCGTTGCGACATGTCCGGCGACAGCTTCAGCGCAGTGAGATTCATCTCGGGCGCGAAGGCACTGCCCAAGCCGCAAGTTTCCCTGAAGTCCGTAATGAAATCGTCGCCCTGAAGAAGCTCGAGCAGGAACAAAAGGAGGTGGCACTCCGGATTGCCCAAATCGAGGACGCACTGAAACAGATTGCAGCCGAACGGGGCGAAAATGCGCGGTCGCAGAACGAGGCCGTCTCCAAATTGGAACAAGAGAAGAAGCCGATTGTACAACGTCGCGATGAAGCGAAAAATGCCGCGGCCGTTTGCGAGCGCGAACTGGCAGGAGTGGAAGCGCGCCTGCAGGCTAACGATTCGGCTGATCGCGAATTGCTAACGCAACTTTCTGCTCTGCAGGCCCAAGCGCCACCACCACCAGACCTGGACGCACGCGCGGCCGCGCTCGCCAGCAAACGCGCCAGACTCCCACAGGAACGCGCCGAAATCGTCCGTGCCCGCGAAGGAAGCGCCGAAGCATGTCGCCAAGCAACGCAAAGGCTGGCTGTCGCGCAAGACGAGCTGTCAGCGGCAGAGCGAAACATCTCACGGGTTCGCGAAGGATTCGAAGCGACTGATCGCGGCTTAAACGACAAGGCGCGTGGACAAGAAGAGGCACTGCGGCAGGCAAAAGCTCAGCATCAGACGGTCGAGGAACGAAAAGATCCGGCTTATCTTAACATTGGCCGCCATCTCGCCACGCGCGGCATCGCGCCGCCGAATGCGCCGCATTTATTGCACGATGTTCTCCGTCACCGCCAGTCGGTTCAGCGTCATCACGAACACCGAGACCAACTCAACGTCCTTTCCGCTCAAATTGACAAACAGGAGCTGCGGAAATTTTATTTCGTTGTTTTTTCCATCTTCGTTCTTTTGGGAATTGTCCTGCTGCTCGTTTTTCAATCCCCGGCCAAACGCGAATGGCTGCCGCGCGAAACTGACGCCATTCTTTCCCTGAACGCGGAGCGATTCGATCGCGATGATTTACCGAAGAAATGGCGAAATGAAGATTTCTGGCTGCAAACATGGCCAGGATTGATCGGTGCTGCTTCCCAAACCCCAAAATTGCGAATTCCCACAGACGCCAGCCGCGTCACCCGCGCATTGACCACCGCGGACAATTCGTCGCCGCGAGAATTTCTTCTGGTGGAAGCGCGCGACAACATTGCTCCCGTCGTGCGCACGATTTCGGAAGACAAGCAATTTGAAAAACGAGCGATTGGCGGCCTCCCGATCTGGCAACGTTCCGATTTCAGCATCGCGCGCGTGGGACCGAGAACCCTTGCCGTCGGCATGCCTGATGGCGTGGACGAGCTGGTGCGAGTTCGTCTCGGACTCGACGCCGATCTGGAGATCACCGGCGAATTTTTTGATCGATTTCAGGCGCTGGATCGTGAAACAACATTGCGGTTGATCTCGCGTGATCCGATCGGGCTGGAGCGCGTATTTCATCCAATTTTTCCGCATGAATTGCTGGATCGCGCGCAGTTGCTTGGCTTGGGTGTCTCGCTTCAGACACCGGTCAAGGCGCGTCTTTTGCTACGACTCTCATCGGAAGATGCGGCCAGCGACCTGGCCAAGAGTATTCATGAAAATCCATCGCGATGGTTGCACTTGGAGCAGTCCGATCTTCCGCTCTTTACTACTCCACCTGAAATCACTCGCGAGCACGCTGACTTGGAAGTTCGCTTCAACGTTCCCGAAAACACCGCCCGCCTTCTTTTGCAACGCATCGCCAAGACGGATGCACCGCCGTCCGCCACCGCTACGAATTGATTCACCTATGATCGGGCGTATTGCTCTTGCAATTCTCCTGGTCGACACACCGCTCGCGAATGCTGGAGCTGCGCAGCTGCCGGACGACGACTTCGCCTGGGTGAATGTGCGCGACATCGCTCCTGCTATTCGGATTGAGCTGCGTTACGCGACTGCTAAAAACATCGCGCACACCGCGATCTATCCCTGCGGCATGAAACCAATGGTTCGTGCTGGAGTAGCCCGGCGTTTGATTGCAGCAGAGACGACGGTGCAGCGCTATAATTGCCGCCTGAAAGTCTGGGATGCGTATCGCCCGGCGGCAGCACAGGCGCGGTTGTGGAAGCTCGCACCGAAGAGTGATTATGTTGCCGATCCCCACAATGGAGCCGGTTCGCTCCACGCGTGGGGCGTGGCCGTGGACGCAACCGTTGTGGACGATTGGGGACAGCCTCTTTCCATGCCGACAGATTTCGATGATTTCACGCCTGCATCAATGTTTCGGTACACCGGCGCTAATCCCTCGGTTCGCTGTCATCTTAATCTCCTGCAGAAGGCCATGATGAATGCCGGTTTTGACGGGCAGCGAATGGAATGGTGGCATTTCAGCGCCAATGACTGGAAACGTTACGTGCCGGAAAGGCTTGCCAAGCTGGGCAACGCAGCCGTCCTTCCCGTCCACGAATGACATCGTTTCTGCAGATACTCCAGCGCCAACCCGAATACATTCACGTTCTTCTCAATCCCCTCCCCATCTACGGATTGGCGATGGGTTGGATGGGATTACTCATCGCCTTTTTTCTGCGCAGTCGGCCGGCACAAATCGCCACTCTTGTTCTCATCCTTCTGAGCACAGGGTCCGCCTGGCCAGTCTATGAATTCGGCGAACAAGGTTACGATCGTGTTCTTTCGATGAGCGACGATGCGGGACAAGCCTGGCTGGACGAGCATCAACGTCGGGCCGAACAACTCATTTATTTTTTCTATGTTCTGGCAGCGCTTAGCGCCATTGCCATCATTCTGCCAGTCAAGTGGCCGAAAGCATCTTCGCCACTCGTCTTCGGCACCATCCTGCTCGGACTAGTTGTTCTCGGGATGGGCGGCTACATCGCTTATGCCGGGGGCAAGGTGCGACATAAGGAATTTCGGACCGAACCGCCACCGGCAAAAGCATTGAAGAGTTGAACGTTAACATCATCCACATTCCACGACCCTAGTAGCAATGCCGCGTAGCTATCATCCCGAACGGCGAAGACGGAGAGGGATCTTACCAAAAGTGATGGCTGAATGAATGTCGTGTCCTATCTGCAATCTGCATTGGTGAGATCCTTCGCTTGCGCTCAGGATGACACCGCCCAGTGTTAGCGCGAGCCTCGCAAAGATTCGTTTTCGTTTACAGCGAGGGCCGTCGCGCTAGCCGCGCCGATGCGGCAGCGTCATAATATCTAATGACAACGGAGCTTAATTGCGCCGAACAAGGGATCGAAGATCACAGCGCCACGTTAAAAAAGGAACTTGGCCTTCGCGATCTCGCCCTCACCCAAATACTCTTCGTCGTCGGTTCGAGCTGGGTAGGAACGGCCGCAAAACTTGGCCACGCTCACCTCGTCTTTTGGCTGCTCGCGATTGTGTTCTTCTACATTCCGCAGGCCGCAGTTGTCATTTACTTGAATCGCCTGATGCCGCTGGAAGGCGGACTCTACCAATGGGCCAAGCTCGGTTTCAACGAGTTCGTCGGGTTCATCGTCGCCTGGAATCTGTGGCTGCTCTCCATCACCGTCATCGCGCTAGGTGGGATGTTCGTCACCACCAACCTTTCTTACGCACTCGGTCAAAGCTGGATGCCCGACAGCAAATTGTGCGTGTCCCTGATCAGTTGCGCGCTCGTAGTTGGGCTTGGGCTGAGTGGTGTGCGCGGCCTCTCTCTCGGCAAATGGGTTCACAACATTGGCGCATTCGCCATGCTGCTAGTTTACGGAGCGCTCATCATTCTGCCGTTCTTCGCCCTCGCTCGAGGCGAACTCAAAGAATATCACCCGCTTCAAATAGCAGCGCCGGCCATGTCGATTTTTTATTGTTTCAACATCTTCAGCAAACTCGCCGTCGGCGCCCTCAGCGGGTTCGAATACATCGCGATTCTCGCCGGAGAAACCCGCGCGCCCGCTCGCAATATCGGCCGCTCTGTCATCATCGCCGCTCCGGTCATCGCGTTGATGTTCATTTTGGGAACCAGCTCAGTCCTGGCGTTTGTCGGAAATAATCCGATCGACCTGATCGGACCTGTGCCACAGACGTTACGGCTGGGCTTACACGCATTTCCGATCGCCGGAGCGATCGCGTCCGCCGGGATTATCTTGATGACCATCCGTACGATCTCTTCTACCAGTGTTCACCTCACCGGCAGCTCGCGTTTGCCCATGGTGGCCGGATGGGATCAACTCCTGCCAGTTTGGTTCTCGCGCTTACACCCAAAATACAAGACGCCAATCAACTCGATCGTATTCGTTGGGGTAGTCACGCTTGTCATTGCAATCTCCAGTCAGATCGGAGCCGGAATTCAGGAAGCGTTTCAACTTGTCGATAACGCCGCGAATGTTTTTTACGGAATTGTTTATGTCGTCTTGTTCGCAATTCCCCTCGCTGGAGCGACCGCGATTCGTTCGTGTGCACCAATGTGGTTGCGCATCGCCGCCTCTTGTGGATGCGTCGTTTCGCTCCTTGCCGTCGGGTTTACCATCTATCCCATCATCCAGGTCCCCAGCCGGTTGATATTCGCGGCCAAGATAATTGCCGCCAGCGGTATCGCCAATGCACTCGGCGTCGCAATTTTTGTCGCGGCACGAAGGAAAACTTCCCGCGCATCCGTGGACGCCGCGATCACCATAACAGGTCATCCCGAGCGAAAGTCGACGGATCCTGCCGCGGAAGCTTGAAGGTAACGTCCACGGGATGCCTCGACTACGCTCGGGACGACCCAGTCGCTATTTCCGAGTGCAACTTTCGCCAATCCAACGCAGATAATCGGCCGAACCTCGGGCAATGTTCAAAGCAACAATTTCCGGAACGTCATAGGGGTGCAGTTCGCGTAAACGCGCCTCGAATTCCGCAAAACGCGCCGCAGTCAGCTTGAAAATCGCGAGCGATTCGCCACTCGTTTCCACTTTCTGTTTCCAATAATAAATTGATTCCACCGCCGCCACGACATTGGCGCAAGCGACGAATGCGTCCTCGACGAGTTCGCGCGAGATTCGGCGAGCCGTTTCGACATCTGGGAACGTGCTAAACGCGATAACGAATTGCTCGTTCACGCTGGCATCGTTGCTAATGCGCGTGCGGCCGAAGAGTCCCCGTGTCCTCCGTTGGGCAGACGGCGAGCTGGCACTTGCCGGCAAATCCAGCCACCGCCGAGAACAACGTTATCATCGTAAAAAACCGCAGCCTGGCCCGGTGTTACCGCCTTTTGTGGTTCCCACAAACGAACGCGGGCGCGCTCGTTTCCCACTGCCGTTACCGTCGCGCGCGTTCCCGGATGGTTGTAGCGA
Organism: Verrucomicrobiota bacterium; assembly: GCA_046733975.1. Taxonomy (GTDB): domain Bacteria; phylum Verrucomicrobiota; class Verrucomicrobiia; order Chthoniobacterales; family UBA10450; genus AV69. Next base: position 7,967 of record JBKPQI010000211.1, on the reverse strand, counting down.
ATTTTGACGGAGCATTCGCGCGACTCTGCTGCTCTACCTGCGGTTGCTGACCGCATGTGCCCGTCCGGCTCGGACCCGGGGTCAACGACCCCGGCTGCAGAAATCCAGTTCACGCGTTCTACGTCGAACTCTTCGACTAATAAATCTTCGGCGCTGCCGACGATCACCCGGTTCGTGTCCGGATCAAGATCGACCACATAACGGGGCTGCGGTGATCCGCCCGGCAAACCTTTGCGCTGACCGATGGTGAACATTTCAATCCCATCGTGCTCAGCGATAAAGTTTCCCTGCAAATCGTAAATCCCGCCGCGATGAAATTCATTTTCTCCAAGATGCGATCGCAGAAAGGCTTTATAATCCTGTCCGGGCACGAAACAAATTTCCTGGCTGTCGGCCTTGTCTGCCACTTTCAGACCAAGCTTCCGCGCGATGGCGCGAATTTCGGATTTCGCCATTCGGCCGAGTGGTGTAAGCGCCCGCCGCAACTGTTCCTGCCGCAGACTAAATAAGAAGTACGATTGATCCTTGCGAGGGTCGATTCCCTTGCGCAATATCGCGCCTCCACTGTAGCCGCGGTCGCCGGGCGCGGCCGCTGCCTCAAGATGCTCGATAATCGCGTAATGCCCAGTCGCAATGTAATGGCATTCCAGCGCCTCGGCTTTTTGCCAAAGGTTCCCGAATTTCAATTTCTCGTTGCACATCACGCAGGGATTCGGGGTTCGGCCGGCCTGGTATTCGCTTGAAAAATAATCGATGACGAGTTTTTCAAACTGATCGGCTTCATCGACCACGTAATGTGGAAAACCGAGCATATGCGCAACGCCGCGGGCATCTGCCACCGCCTGCGGCCCGCAGCATTTATCTTCAGCCCGCGAGATACAGTCCTGTGGCCACACTTTCATCGTCACCCCGATCACTTCGTAGCCTTGCTCGCGCAGCAGATAACCGGCAACGCTGGAATCGACTCCACCGCTCATCCCCAGGAGCACCCGGCGTTTTTCTGATCTCATCTGGATCTAATTAGCGCGTCATCCTGAGCGAAGCAAAGCGAAGTCGAAGGATCCCGTATCTCTGGTCATCCCGAGCGCCGTCGAGGGATCCCGATGCGAAAGCTTAAAGGTGGCTTCCTTGGGATCCCTGGACTTACGCTCGGGATGACTGCACTTTCCGGCTCACGTACGCGCTATCACGCACGGTAAATCGCCACGGAAAATGTGCCGAGCGCTGAATCCCGATTCGCTCGTCGGCAACGACTTCAACCCGTCTCCGGGCGCTCTTAAAACAATGTTGCTCGTCTGCGCACAAATCCATTTCGTGATCGCGACCGGTGATCGCGAGCGCCTGCGTTAGCTTTCCCGGGCCCGAACACAACCGGTGCAGCTCATGAATTCCACGCCGCCGTCTCATTAGCGCAATTCCGCGAGTCGGTTCGAGCGCGCGAATAAGAACAAATCCGTTCTCCTCTCCCTTGACCAGAACATTGAGCATCCAGTGCACCCCATAATTGAAGTAAACATAGGCCGCGCCCGGCCGATTCCGTTCGACGAACGCGCGTGCACTCGGCCGGACGAAACAGTGAGAAGCTTCATCGCCGATTGCATTGTAGGCTTCCGTTTCCACAATTACGCCGGCGCACGATTCCCAATTTAATTCGCACCCGACCAGATCACGTGCGCAGCTTAATGGATCCCGTTGGAAAAACTTTGCGCGAATAATTTCGCTACTCACGAACGAGTCTGCCGATGATGAAAAGTTATTCCTGCGGTGAGGTCTCTTCTGGCGGCACGTAGTACACCGGCAACATCACTTCACACGCAACTGGCTGACCATTGCGAAATGCAGGAATGAATTTGGCATGCGCGAAGTCGGCCATGGCAGCGTCGCCAAATCCGAGCAACGGTGGATCTTCCTTTAACACTTTCTCCTCCTGCAGATTTCCGGCCGCGTCAATTTTCAGGGACAATTCCACCAGCCCATTAATGGCCACGGGCGTAGTTGAAGTCGGATAATGCAAGCCCGCGAAATTGGAATCTCCTCCAATGCATGGTTGCGGTCCTACGAAATCATTTTCCGTGCTCAGTTCTTTCGCTTCCTGGTTCGCGAACAGCCGAAGGCGCGGCTTGTCGTTGATGACCTGAAAAACAACTGTCCCATAATAGAAGACCTCCACCGGTTGGTGATTCCGAACTGCCGGGATCATCTTCGCGTTCGTCAAGGCCCGCTGCACCTCCTGCTCCAGCAATTTCGATTCCGGCGTGCCTCGATAGGTGCTGCTCCATTTCACCACTCCATCCTTGTCCACGAGCGAGAAAAACATGATGAGCGCGCTCTTTTGTCCTGCCTTCAGCAGCAAATTCTCGTCGATCCGGTTAACAATGGCGTCCGGCGACTTGCCGATTAACGCCGGCCTAAGCAGCGGCAAATCCTCGGCCGAACATTTCAGCACCAGCACAAAAACGAACAAAAAGACGAATCGTTGCATGCGATACAACGCAATGCAGGCTTTTGCTTTCCGCAAATCTTATCTCTGTCGGCGAGCCGCAGTCATGGCAACCTCATGCCTCCCAAGTGTTTCGGACCAACACTGCGCGTCAGTCTGTAATGTAAGTCAATCGAAGCGACGCCACCGCTGTTGTTTTTTTCCCGGGGCACGATCTCTCCGCCTCACGCCACGCGGCCACAGCAGTTTTTGTATTTCTTACCGCTGCCGCATGGACACGGCTCGTTGCGACCGACCTTTGGAACGCTTCGCCGCACCGGTAAATCAATCGCATACTCCCCGTTTTCGGCTTCCAACGCACGTGTTGAACCGGTTGGCACATTCGTGCGTACACCAGCCGGCCGTTTCGCAGCGCCACCGCCGGGATCGCCGTCCGGGCCTGCACCCGGCGCAGTTTCGCGCAGGAGGAATTGCGGCAGGGTGGCAAGGAAATTCTCGAATGCCTGCAGGTTTGAGGTGCTGCGAAACAGATTATGCAACACCTCGTTTTTAATGTTCGCCATTAGTTCAACGAACATGTCGTAAGCTTCCGCTTTGTACTCAATCAGCGGATCTTTTTGCGCATAGGCGCGCAAATACACACCTTCGCGCAACGCGTCCATGGCGTAGAGATGTTCCTGCCATAGACGGTCAATGGCGTTCAGAATGATATATCGCTCCAGGCTCTTCACCGCCGCCGGTTCTTCGTGCGACGATTTCCTCTGATACGCGTCCTTGATTTTTTCGATCAAAAATTGCGCGTTAGCTTCCGGCTCACGGGTCTCGAATTGCGCGCGCTCTTTGTTTAATCCAAGCGGAAAGGTCGTGTTCACCCATTGCATGAGTCCGGAATAATTCGCGTCCTCGCTCGTCTTTCCGGTGCCGAGATATTCCTGAACCTTTGCTGGCACCGCCTCGTCGATCACTTCGTAGATCAACGTGCGCGGTTCTTCGCTGTCTATCACCTCGTTGCGATAACCGTAAACGACTTCGCGCTGATTGTTCATCACGTCGTCCATGTCGAGCGTGCGTTTGCGAATGAGATAATTGCGTTGCTCTACCCGCTTCTGCGCGGTCTCCACTGACTTGTTCAGCCACGGATGCTCCAGCTCCTGACCTTCCTCCAGTCCAAACCGCTCCATGATTTTCGTCATGCGATCGGCGGCGCCGAAATTCCGCATTAGATCGTCTTCAAAACTGACGTAGAACCGCGAAGCGCCGGGATCGCCCTGACGCGCGCAACGTCCGCGTAATTGTCGGTCGATGCGGCGCGATTCGTGACGTTCCGTGCCAATGACATAAAGGCCGCCACGTTCCGCTACTCCCTGGCCAAGTTTAATGTCAGTGCCGCGCCCAGCCATGTTGGTGGAAATTGTGACTGTTCCGGCCTGGCCGGCGCGAGCCACGATTTCCGCTTCCTGCATGTGAAATTTCGCGTTCAAGACATTGTGCGGGATTTTTTCGCGCTTCAGCATCCGCGACAGCAACTCGCTGGCTTCCACGCTCACCGTGCCCACCAGCACGGGCTGCGATTTAGCATGGCATTCTTTAATCTCGTTAATGACGGCGTTGTATTTCTCACGTCGGGTCTTGTAGATGCGATCGTTGGAATCCTTCCGGGCCACTGGTCGATTCGTCGGAATGACGGCCACGTCGAGCTTGTAGATGTCGTGGAATTCGTTCGCTTCCGTCTCAGCCGTTCCGGTCATGCCCGCCAGCTTTTGATAAAGCCTGAAATAGTTCTGGATGGTAATAGTCGCCAGCGTTTGCGTTTCGCGATCGATCTGGACGCCTTCCTTCGCCTCCACCGCCTGATGCAATCCATCGCTCCAGCGGCGACCCGGCATTTTGCGGCCGGTATATTCGTCCACGATGACTACTTTGTTTTCCTCGACCACATACTGCACGTCCTTCTCGAACAAACAGTAGGCGCGCAGCAGCTGCGAAATATTATGAATGCGTTCCGCCTGCGCGTCGCAGTGCTGCTGCCGTTGCCCTTTTTGTTTTTCCTTTTCGTCGTCGCTTAGCGACTCGTTGAGATCGATATCGGTGAACTCACTGATCAAATCCGGCAGGACAAATGCGTTGGGATCTTCTGGATTCATGAACGACCGGCCCTGCTCCGATAAGTCCGCCTCCTGAGATTTTTCGTCGATGGTGAAGAACAACTCTTCCTTGAGCGCGAATAGCTCGTCCTTGCGCGTGTCCTGATAAAACGACAGCTCGGCCTTGTCGATCGCCTTCCGTTTTTCTGGATCTTCCATCATGCGCAACAGCTGTTTGTTGCGCGGCTGCCCGAGCTTGACCTTAAACATCAGCAAGCCGCCTTCTTCGATGTTGCCAGCGTCGAAACGCTCTTTCGCTTCCGTGGCAATGCGGTTGCACAGCATCGTTTGTTTGCGGACCAGCTGCTCGATCAACGGCTTCCATTTGTCGTACTGATGGGTCGAGATCGTAGCCGGACCGCTGATAATTAACGGCGTGCGCGCTTCGTCGATCAGAATCGAATCAACTTCGTCGACGATGGCGTAGTTGTAACCGCGCTGGACCTGCTGCTCGCGTGTGGTCGCCATCCCGTTATCGCGCAGATAATCGAACCCGAATTCCGAGTTGGTTCCGTAGGTGATGTCACACGCGTATTGCTGGCGCCGAACGCTCGGCTCCTGGTCATGCTGAATGCAACCAACCGTAAGGCCGAGGAACGTGTAAAGCTGCCCCATCCACTCGGCGTCACGTCGAGCCAGATAATCGTTTACCGTGACCAGGTGGGACCCTCGCCCGGTTAGTGCATTTAAATACAGCGGCAGGGTTGCCACCAGCGTCTTGCCTTCGCCCGTCGCCATTTCGGAAATCTTTCCACGGTGCAAAACAATCCCACCAATGAGCTGGACATCGAAGTGGACCATCTCCCATTTCATCGGCTGATCGCAAACGGTAAAGGTATGGCCACGTTCGGTTAGCCGCCGGGCTGCATTCTTTACCGCCGCAAAGGCTTCGGGCAAAATTTCGTCCAGCCGCTTCCACTGCTCTTCGGGGGTGGGCAGTTTGGCCAATTCTTCTTTCCAGGTCGCAGTCAGTCCTCGTAGTTCATCATCGGAGAAGCTCTGGAAGTTCGCTTCCAATTCGTTGATCCGCCGAATAATAGGCGCCATGCGCCGGAGCTCACGCTGGTGTTTCGACCCTAAAATTTTCTTTAAAATCCAACCAACCATTTCACTGCAATATTGACGAGATTCGCGGTTTTGTCATACCGACCGTCGTTATCCCGATCGCAGTCGAGGGATCCCGATGCTAGACGCATCAAGCTCTCATCACACCATCCCTCGGTTCGAGCCGGACTGGCGTTTTCGCTCGGGGTGGCAGATTGTCGGGCGCCGCTCGACAGGAGACGAGCGAGCGCTAACATCCTGCCATGAAGAAAATTATCTCGACTTCCGATGCGCCCGCAGCCATTGGCCCTTATTCGCAGGCCATTCGTTCCGGCGACTTGGTTTTTTGCAGCGGCCAGATTCCTCTCGATCCAAGCAATGGCCAAATGGCGTCGGAGGATATTTCGAGCCAAACTCGTCGGGTGCTGGATAATATTAGCGGCCTTTTGAAAGCTGAGGGACTGAGCCTTGGAAACGTAGTGAAAACAACGATTTTCCTCACCGATCTCGGCAATTTCCAAACGGTAAACGAGATCTACGGTTCCTACTTCAAGAGCGAGCCTCCAGCGCGTTCGACGGTCGAAGTCTCTGCCCTGCCGAAAGGTGCGAAAATCGAAATCGAAGTGATCGCGTCAGCGGGTCGCGGCGGAGGTGTCGCGAGCGATACGTCGGGATGAGAGTGATCGTACGACGCTCGTCATCCGGCTAAGTTCGCGCGTTCACCATTCTGTCATCCGGAACGCAGTGAGGGATCTCACCCATGCTAATCATCGCACGATCCTCATCACCATTGCAGAGTGATATCGCAGCCTTTTTTCGACGCGTTTAATTGAAATTGATTGCCGCACCAACTCGGTAATGTGACCATAGGTGAGATCTTTCGGTCCGAGCCGGGCTGGCGTTGTCTGCGCGCTCAGGATGACAGCAGCGAAGCGCACCGGCAAAGCCGCTACTCCAGTGGCAACTCGATCCGTTCGTCTTCGCGCGCAGTTAGATGATTTCTCTCAATCATGCGGGCACAGGTATTCCACCGCAGCAGCGCATCGTCATTTCCGGCAGGACGTACCCCTTCCGCTTTCTCAAACCAATACATCGCTTCACGAAATCCCTCATAGGCATGATGGCCACAGCCAGGCGCCCCGCGCGCGAGTTGAGCTTTGGCCAGCCGCTCGGCCAAGATTCCCCGATAATAGGCGTGCTCATATTCGCCCCTGATTTTCGTTAGAATTTGTTTCGCCTGCGTGTCGCTCACCCCGTAGGTTTTGCTGAAACGATCAGTAACCGCCAGCAACAATGTAATCAGCGCCTGCTGGTTTTCTGGATCTACCGCCAGCACATCCAGACAAATGCTTTCTGCTTCGGCCGGCTCATTCAACAGACGGTAACGCTCCGCTTTTTCCAGCGCGTGCGGAATCGCCTTCTGCGAGAGTGTTTTTAACTCTGACACGTCTTCACCAAGTGATTGGTTGAGAAACTTACATGGTTACAGTGGAATCAGCCGCATTTTAACACGTAACCGTTTTAAGTTTTTATGTTCTTTTTCCTGCGCCAAATCCATCCCAGCGGATCAAAGAACTCATCCACCACCCGTTCCTTTAAGGGGATGATACCGTTGTCGGTAATGTGAATCTCTTCCGGACAGACTTTCGAGCAGCACTTTGTGATGTTGCAGTAGCCGATGCCGTGCGCCTCACGCAGTTCTTCCACCCGATCTTCGGTATCGAGTGGATGCATCTCCAGCGCGGCGGTGTAGATCAAAAAGCGCGGCCCGATAAAACGATCATGCATCCGGTGATCGCGTAAAACGTGACAGACGTCCTGGCAAAGAAAGCATTCGATACATTTCCGGAATTCCTGCACCCGATCGATATCTTCTTGCTGCATTCTCCAGGTTCCGTCAGCGGCATCGGGCGGACGCGGTTTGAATGGTTTGATTTTCTCCTTCACCCGAAAATTCCACGACACGTCGGTAATCAAATCCTTCAGCGGGGGAAATGCCTTCATTGGCTCAACCGTGACCGGCCGATCTAATGGCAAGTCACTCATTCGTGTCATGCACATGAGCTTGGGACTTCCATTTACCTCGGCCGAACACGACCCGCACTTGCCCGCCTTGCAATTCCATCGACACGCCAGATCGGTCGCCTGGGTGCGCTGAATGTCGTGCACCGCGTCGAGCACAACCATGCCATCCGAGATTTCGGTTCGGTATTCCTCGAACCCGCCGCCGCTGGCATCTCCGCGCCAAATTTTGAAAGTGGCGTTCATTCCAGTTGTTCCGGGTAGCGCACGCGTCTCGCGTCTTGGTTTCGGCGTCTCGCCGAAACAATGTTTCCAGG
>JBKPQI010000210.1:0-2761 GCA_046733975.1 Verrucomicrobiota bacterium | reverse complement strand
TCCTTGATCGTTCCGAAATGAATGCGCTCTGCCCGTTCTGACATAATTTGTTGATGCTAAGGGTGGCAACTCAACAGCGTCAGGGGAACGCAGTGAGTCTCCGGGGGAAATTTTACGTCTCCAAGCGGCTCTCCGATCGATGTGGGTAGCGATGGCGCCGCTGCTGGCGAAGACGGCAAAAATGGCAGCGAATCGGCCGCCTGTCAAATCGACCGTTTCGTTGCCTGGCTAAATTTTGTCCGTTCTCCGCCGGGTTAAAAATAAACTTCCTTATTCTTAACGAGCGGAACCAATGGCACGAAAGCGGCAGTGGCGCAACGGGAAAAGTTCGCCAGGTTTGATTCAGTTGAATCGTGAATCTTCCCCTGGTTCGGGCGAGAAACTATTTCCGGGCAGCCTGAGCAGCGGCGACGATTTTGTCGAAACGCGGATCACCGCGCAAGGAATCCATAATTTGCTCGCATTTTCCGCAGATAATTTGATAACACGAAGACTGTCGGCGATGACGACACCTCCCCCGTCACAACAACAGGTCACGCAGCTGCTGTGCGAGTGGCGCAGCGGAAACCTCAGTGCAATCGAGAAACTGATCCCTCTGGTCCAACCGGAGCTCCAGCGCCTGGCCCATCATTACATGGGCCGGGAGCGACCCGGACACACGCTGCAAACCACCGCCCTCATTGACGACGCTTACCTCCAGCTCGCCGGCAAGACCCTTCCGCAGTGGCAAAATCGCGCTCACTTTTTCGCTGTCGCCGCCCAGCTCATGCGCCGGATCATGGTCGATCACGCCCGGCACCGGCAGGCCTCCAAGCGCGGCGGCGGCGCGATCAAGGTGACGCTGGATGAAGCCGCGGCGGTGACGCAGACGCGGGCTGAGGAGCTGCTCGCGCTCGATGAAGCAATGGAAAAACTGGCCGCCTTCGATCAGCGCAAAGCGCAGGTGGTGGAAATGCGCTATTTTGGCGGGCTAACGATGGACGAAATCGCAGAGGTCCTCAAAATCCACGTCAACACCGTGACGCGGGATTGGACCGCCGCGCGTGCCTGGCTATTCGCCGCCCTCAGTGGGGAAGAGATCAATGCAATCTGAGCGCTGGCAGCGATGAAGCGCCGCCGCCTGAAGGCACCATCGAGAAGAACCAGGCCCGCGCCGCGCTGGCGATGGTCTATGCGCAGACCGGTGAAGCAGACAAGGCGATCGATCTCATCGAGCATTTGCTGACGGTGCCGGGCGAATGGCAGAGCGGCGCGGTTTATAATATGACGCTCACCGACCTGAAATGGCGCTGGCAATGGGACCCACTGCGGAGCAATCCACGGTTTCAGAAAATTCTCGCCTCGCCAGAGCCGAAGACGATTTACTGATTTCTAGTCGGGACCGCCACCAGCCGCGTTTCAACAAATTCGCGCCGGGCTGGAGCCGCAAAACGGGCGACGCTCAGCACCCATGATGGTGGGAAACGTATCGCTTTTCCCGCTTACTTCCTTAAAGGCCGTTGCACTCCGCGTCGAAATTTCCTTTGCCTTGAAATTCTGACACGGAGGCAGGCCTTCGAGACAAAACGAAAGGAAGAAAGAAGATAATGAATTCACTAATTCAGTTCAAAAAAATATTAATCCTGCCATTGCTCATCACACTGGCATTCGCCGCCGTGCCGTCGGCTCTCGCAACGCCTGGGTGCGGGATTACCATTCAAGACCTGGCGGTGGGCCATTATCCCTCTGGCTCGCTCGACTTGAGATGCAACAACCACGAACTCGGCTGGTTCTTGAAAACGAAGGTTAAGGGAGATACAGACGTCTATATCACTGAATACACGTTCGCGCCAAAGGGTCACACCGGGTGGCACACGCATCCCGGTCCCAGCCTGGTCACGGTTGTATCGGGAGTGCTCGCTGTCTTCGAAGGGGACGATCCCAGCTGCACGCCCACAATCTACCACGCTGGCGACACCTTCACCGACGTAGGCTGCGGCGAGGTACACCTGGCGCGTAACCCGGGTAACGTCGACACCGTCCTTATGGTGGTCCACATTCTTCCGGCAGGCCAGCCCCGAAGGATCGATGCGGCCGACCCAGGTAATTGCCGAACGTTTCCTTGTCCGTAATGGCCGTGTGAGAACGACTCCGTTTTGACCGCAGTTGTAAGTCGTCCCAGCGGATGTTTCTTCGGAAAGCCGCTGGGACGAACTGTCGAAAGATCGATTTGCGACTAAAGATTGGCGCGTCCTATTATTGGCGAACCTACACGCGCAATGCAAGTTTCGACGCTTAGTACCGGCTCTTCAGTTACAGCGGAAAAGAAGACTGGCGGTGCGGCGGAAATTTGGCAGACATTTTATAATGTTACAGTTCCTTTGCTGCCGCTAGTTCTTGAAAACGAGGATCCTTGCGGATAGGATCCCAAGTCGGATCGAGCCGCAGCGTGGCGGGAGTAAGAAACGTCGCACCCCCGTATGATGTCCGCAGCAGTCGCTTGAGCATGGGAATCGCGTGATCGGCATCCCCGAGCTGCGCGTAAATGCGTGCCATTTCGTCCTCGAGATTGGGGCCAAATTCCGGATTTTCGGAACTTGGCAGCAGGCCGATGGCTTTCTGGCCTTCGGCGATAGCGGAAGCTGCTTCGCCCAAACCTGCGTAGGCCGCGCCCAACCAAGCATGAGTATATGCATCGTCCCCCGTTGCGAGCTCGCGGCGGAAATTTTCTATTGCCTTTTTGTACGTTGCGCTCGCTGCTGAAGTATTGCCGGCAAGTTGC
>JBKPQI010000209.1:0-14322 GCA_046733975.1 Verrucomicrobiota bacterium | reverse complement strand
GGGCCGCGCTGCGCCGAACGCAGGACACGATTGTGTAGCAGCGACGTCCCCCTGGGCTCGCTCACGCCGCGCACAATTCGCGCGCCTTCTTCACATCGGCGGCGATTTGTTTCGCGAGAGCTTCAACGCTTTCGAATTTTTTCTCCGGCCGGAGAAACTGCACGAATTTAATTTCGATATCAGCGCCGTAAATGTCGTGGTGGAAATCGAGCAGATGGACCTCGATCGTGCGCTCGGCTTTTTCACCGGAAACAGTGGGCCGGAACCCGACATTCACGACGCCGTGATGCAACACGCCTTGGTACCAAGCCTCCACAAAATAAACGCCATTGGGGGGAAATTGTTCGCTGTGGGCGCTGAGATTCGCCGTGGGAAAACCAAGTTGCCGCCCCAGTTTTGATCCCTCTCGAACGGTACCCAGAATGGTGTAGTCGCGTCCGAGCATCGCGGCCGCTCCCGCAAAATCTCCCCGCTCGATCCGCGCACGAATAGCAGTGCTGCTGACGACTGCTCCGTTTACTTTGACAGGATGGATTCCGATTACATTAAACTGATGTCGAAGCCCGAGGGTGCGTAAAAGCGCAAGATTGCCGGCGCGATTTTTTCCAAACGACCATTCGTGACCAACGCAAATCTCGCGTAGCGGCTTCGAGCTCTCTGTTAACTGCGCGACGAAATCTTCCGGCTCGGTTTGTGCAAAATTTTTATCGAAAGGAATGATCAGAAGATGGCCGACACCGAGAGCGCGAATGAGCGAGATCTTGTGTGGCGTCGATGTGATGAGATGCGGCGGATTATCCGGCCGCAAAACCTTGGCCGGATGAGGATCAAAGGTTGCTACCACGGGCGTCCCATCGTGGGAATGAGCATGCCGCGCGGAAGTGGAAATGACTGCCTGATGCCCGAGGTGCACGCCATCGAATGCGCCAATAGCGACGAAAAGAGGGCCCGGGAGATCGACGAGCTCGGAAATGGAGTGGAGAATCTCCATCAAGAGAATAACAAATGACGGATGAAGGATGACGAATTAATGACGAAACACGAATGACAAAGATGCACTCGCAGCGTTCTCATTTTTTGTATTTTCCGGTCCGCCAGATTTTCGCGAAAATCAGATGCAGCGCCTTGGCTTCTAACCAGAGTTCTCGGGCGTCCTTTTGTAATTCAGGAACAGCTCGCGCGGCCATGCGTAAAAAATGCTTCGTCTCACGCGATTCCTTCTTGCAGGTGCCGATGCACTTTAAGAACTCCTTTTTAGAAACCGAATCGTCAGCCTCTATATAATTTGCGCCGACGCTCGTTCCGGACCCGACTAGTTGATTGATAATGCGATCGGTCAGGGGACCGCGCGGGATCTTTTTAGCAAAATCAATGATGGCTTCGCCAAATCGCGCTGTTCGCTCTTCCAAATCATAACGCGGCGCAGTCTCTGGCTCCTCACGAACCAGCGGCATTTCGCCATCTGACCATATGCAGTTGTCAGCGCGCCAGGTTGTTTCGGATTTCGTCATTAGCTCATTCTTTCGTCATCCGACATCCGGCATTCGTCATTTTCAGGCTCCTCTCATGCGTGACACTTGCGGGAGCGACAGCACGCGTCCGATAATGTCTGATGATTGACGATGCTTGATTTCATCGACCGTCACCGCATCCGCGACGTCAAAGCGACCGGACTTCACTCGCCGCAGCGAATGAAGATGCGCACCGCAGCCGAGCTCGGTGCCGATATCGTGCGCATAGGTGCGAACATAAAAGCCTTTGCTGCAAACCACTGTGAAATCGATCTCGGGCAGTGCGATGCGATCGATCGAATATCGATAGACGTGCACCAGTCGCGGTTCGCGCTCGACCGTTTTTCCCTGGCGGGCGAGTTTGTAAAGTGGGACACCGGCTTGCTTGATGGCGGAGACCATCGGCGGCGTTTGGTAGAAATCGCCGCGGAACTTCTCAAACGCTGCGCGAATTGCCTGCTCGTCCAACGATGGCACCTCGCGACGCCCAATGACTTCGCCATCTTTGTCCTGCGTGCTCGTGATCACTCCCAGCGTCATTGTGCCGGAATATTCTTTGTCCTCCGCCATAAGGAGGTCCTGAATTTTCGTTCCGCGTCCGAGAGTGAGAAGGAGAAGTCCGGTCGCGAGCGGATCGAGCGTGCCGCAATGGCCAACTTTGCGGATTTGCAAACGTCGTCGCACCAGGGCGACGACGTCGTGCGATGTCATGCCTGCAGCTTTGTCTACCAGCAGAACGCCGTCAGGTGTTGTGCTCGATTGCTGCACAAGCTTTGTCCACAATTTTCTTCTCTACCTCCGCCAGCGTCCCGGCCACGCGCGCTCCGGCAGCGAGAACATGGCCGCCGCCGCCAAACTCCTTGCAGATTGCGCAAACATCGACCGCTTCATTTTTCGAGCGCATGCTCACACGCACTTTCCCATCGGTTAGTTCTTCGAAGAAAATTGCCACGACCACACCGCGAGTGGCGCGCAAATGATCGATCAAACCTTCGTTATCCTCTGGAATCACACCGAGTGCGAGCGCGCCCGCCTGGCTCAGGCTAAACCACGCCAATTTCCCCTCGCATCCGAAATGCATTGTGCCGAGCAGCTCGCGGAGTAGTTCGATGCGTCGCCGCGGAAAATTTTCGTAAAGTAACTGACTGACTCGCCCAACATCGACGCCGCATTCGACAAGTTCCGCGGCGATTTCGAACGTGCGCACGGTTGTGTTCGGGTACTGAAACGAGCCGGTGTCGGTTGAAATTGCGGCATACAGATTCTCTGCGATTGCCGGCGTGATGGGAAATTTCTGGCTCTTAAGGAATTCGAACAAAATCTGCCCCGTAGCCGGCGCAGTCGGGTCGATGTAAACGATGTCGCCGTATCGAGGATTGCTCGGATGGTGATCGATGTTGATCCAAAGTTTTGCGCTTCGAATCGCGGCAAGGGTATTGCCCAGCCGATTTCGGACCGCGGTATCGAGCGCGATTCCGACGTCAACATCTTCCGGCGAATTGGGGGGGGTGGTTAGCAATTCGGCTCGCGGCAGAAAATTATATTTCTCCAGCACCCCTTCTTCGTTCCAGGCTCTGACTTCTTTGCCGAGTTCCTTGAGTGATAATGCCAGCGCCAGCGTGCTGCCGAGTGCATCCCCATCCGGACGCACATGACTGAGCACGGCGAACTTTTTGTGTTCGCGCAGAATCTGACCAATCTCGCTGAATTTGGCGTCGCGCTCGTTCACACCTGGTTTTGGCGGCTCGAATCGATTTCCTGCATGATTTCGATGACACGCGCGCCGCGCTCAATCGAATCGTCCAGATGAAAAACGAGATGAGGGGTGTATTTCAAAGTCAGGTGCTTGGCGATGGCCGATTGTAAAGCGAAACGATGTGCCTCGAGTTGATTGATTACGCTGCTACCGGCAGCGCCAAGGACGCTGACGAAGACGTGCGCGTTCTTCAAATCGGAGGTTACGTCCACCTGGTTGATGCTAACAAGACCTTGCTCGAAGTTCATCTCGCGGGCTAATAGTCCGCTCAATTCCCGTTTCAGGATTTCATTTACGCGCAATAATCGATGTTTCATTTGTAGCCGCCCCGCTCTGTCGGGGCGTATATTCTGTTCGCGCACGGCGACAGAGCGCCGTGGCTACATTGGTTACAATTTCTGCGCGATTTGCTCGAGCAGGTAGCACTCGATGATGTCGCCGACGTGGTATTCGCTGAAATCGCCCAGCTTGATTCCGCACTCGAGGCCGGAGCGCACCTCTTTCACGTCGTCCTGAAAGCGGCGCAGCGTTGCGAGCCCGCCGTCGTACACCGGCTGGCGGCGTCGCAGCACCCGGGCCCGGGCAGTACGCGCGATTCGTCCGTCGGTGACGAGGCAGCCGGCCACAATCCCTTTGCTGAGCTGGAAAATCTGTTTCACTTCGGCATGGCCGATAACCGATTCGCGATGCTCCGGTTCGAGCAAGCCCGCCATCGCCTCTTTGATCTGGTCGATCAGTTCATAGATGATTGAGTAAAGTTTGACCTGAACGCCTTCGCGTTTCGCCGCGGTCACGGCCATGTTTTCCACCTTGACGTTGAAACCGACGACAACGGCGTTGGACGCGCTCGCCAGCAAAATGTCATTTTCTGAAATTGGTCCGACGCCGGCGTGGATTATTTCGAGATCAACTTTCTTGCTTTCGATTTGACTGAGCGCGCCGGTCAGCGCTTCTAACGAGCCTTGGACATCGGTCTTGAGCACAATCCGCAAAACTTTCTTGCCATCGATTGCTTCGAGCAACGTTTCGAGGGTTGCACGCTGCGGCGTCGCCAGTTTGCCTGCTCGTTTCGCTTCGAGTCGCTCTTCACTCAACTGTTTGGCTTCGCGTTCCGAATCCATCACCAGCAGCTCGTCGCCGGCGTTGGGCAGTCCCGTGAATCCAAGGACCTTCACCGGCATCGACGGACCGGCCGATTTTACCGGCTGACCGCGATCGTCGATCAAAGATTTCACTTTGCCGCTGTAATCGCCGCAAATAAACGCATCGCCGACGCGCAGCGTCCCCATCTGGACAATGACACTGGCGGTCGGTCCGCGCCCCGCTTCCACCTGTGCTTCGATTACGGTCCCGCGCGGCTTAGCCGTAGGCGATGCCTTCAGCTCCATCACTTCGGCCTGCAGCGTCATCATCTCGAGCAGTTGATCGATATTCGTTCCTCGGGTTGCGGAAACCGGCACCGTGATGGTCTCGCCGCCCCAATCCTCCGGCGTTAGATCGCGTTCCTGCAGTTGTTTCTTCGCCCGATCGATATTCGCCGAAGCCAGATCGATCTTGTTGATCGCGACCATGATTTTCACATGCGGCGCCGCCTTGGCGTGGTTGATCGCTTCGATTGTCTGAGGCATCAGGCCGTCATCGGCCGCAACCACCAGGACGACGATGTCGGTTACCGAGGCCCCCCGCGCCCGCATCGCGGTAAATGCAGCGTGACCCGGAGTATCGAGGAAAGTAATCGGCTCACCTTTGTATTCCACCCGATAGGCGCCGATGTGTTGCGTAATTCCGCCGGCCTCCCCCGCAGCCACGCGTGTTTTGCGGATCGCATCCATCAATGAGGTCTTACCGTGATCGACATGCCCCATGAATGTAATAATGGGCGCGCGCGGTTTGAGCTCTTCCTCTTTCGCGGGCTCAGGCGGCGGAGGCGCAACCACAACCTTTTCTTCCTTATGAACCCCACCGCCTTTCTCGCGGCGTTCCTTTTCCAGAACAAATCCATGTCGCTCCGCAATCTTCGTCGCGACATCCGGTTCGATCGTCTGGTTGGCATTAACGAAAATGTTAAAATCATCCATCAACTCCTTGATGAGTTGAAAATTTTTCAGCCCAAGCTGAGTCGCCAGTTCCTTCACGATGATCGGCGGCTTGATCGTGATAACGTTCTTCGGTTCCTCTTCAGGCGGGAGTGCAGCTTCCGCCGTCGCCTGCGCATCAGTTGATATAACGGCCGGAGGTTCCGCGACTGGCGCAGGTGCGGGTGGCGAAGGTTCGACCGGTCCCGGCGGCGGCGCTGTCGATCCCGGCTTTGCCACTAATTTCGAAATGGGCGGCAGGATTGTCGTTCGAACTTTAGTAGTGCCGTCCGTTACCTTGGCCTTGGGTTTATCGATTAATGAAACCGTCTCCATCTTATTCAGCTTCGCTTTTTCCTGGACTGTTTCTTCCGCGGGGGGGCCCGCTTCCGCCCGTCCTACAGGTGCGACTTTCTCTTTTGCCGGCGCCGAACCTTTTACCGGTTTCTCTCCGACTTTTGGTTTCGATTCTTTAGTTCTAGTGGGCGCCGCTTTCTGAGGAACCGTTTTCGACGTTGCACCATGGGACGGATCCGTGGTGCCGGGCTTGCGCGCAGTCGTTGCCGCTTTGCGCGCCGGCGATTTCGTCGTGCTTTTTGTTGCCATCTTGTTCCTCAAATTTTTTGCTCATGGCCCTGAGCTCCTCAGCGGAGAGCCATCACTATTGAGCGGTTTCAGGTTCCTTCACCGCTTCGTGGATCTCGCGAGCTTTCGCCTCGTCGATACCCAAAATATCTACCAAATCCTGCACATCGGCGTCACGCAATCCTTCGAGATTGGTAAATCCCGATTTCACCAGTGTCGTCGCCTGTTCCTCGGTAATAGGCAAGGCCGCGAGCAAAGCTTGGGCCGCTTGCGCCACCTTCTGCTCCACCGCAGTCGTTGCCGATGTGTCCTTTTGAATATTGATTTCCCATCCGGTCAATCGCGAAGTGAGCCTGGCATTCTGCCCTTTTTTGCCGATAGCCAGCGAGAGCTGATCTTCATCCACCGCTATAGTGACGCTTTTTTTTTCCGTGTCGAAGGTCAGGTTTTTCACTTTGGCGGGTTTCAGCGCCTCGAGCACGAATTCTTTCGGATCGGAGCTCCAGCGAATGATGTCGACCTTTTCGTTGTTCAGCTCGCGCACGATGTTCTTCACTCGTGAACCGCGCATTCCCACACACGCTCCCACTGGATCGACCTTGTCATTCGCGCTCCAGACCGCGATTTTCGTACGGTAACCCGCTTCTCGCGCGATCCCGCGAATTTCCACTGTGCCATCGGCAATTTCGCTGACCTCGAGCTCGAATAATCGTCGAACAAAATTCGGATGACTGCGTGAGACAATGATTTCCGGACCGCGAATGCCATTGTCCACCGCGACGACGTAGGCGCGCAGCCGATCGCCGACATTGTAATCTTCCACCACTACGCGCTCGCGTTGCGGCATAATCGCTTCAAATTTTCCCAGATCGAGAATCACATCGGAGCGATCAAACCGGCGCACCGTGCCGCTCACGATTTCACCCGCGCGATCCTTGAATTCTTCGTAGATCATTTCCTTTTCGACTTGCCGGATGCGCTGCATCATGGCCTGCTTCGCCGTCTGGGCAGCGATACGGCCGAAGTTGCGCGGAGTAACTTCCATTTCCACCTCGTCGCCGACGTTCGCATCCGCCTTGATGGCGCGGGCCTTGTTCACCGAAATTTCGTCCTGCGGATTGATGACGTTCTCGACCACGAGTGGTTTGGCCAGCGCGCGAATGACGCCAGTTTTGGGATCGATGTCGATGCGCAATTCGCGAGACACACTGACGCTCTTCTTTGAGGCAGAGAGCAATGCGTTAGAAACGGCTTCGAGCAAAACCTCGCGTTTAATCCCGCGTTCGCGCTCGAGATAATCCAGCATTGCAATAAATTCTGCGTTCATCAAAAACAGTTCCAGACCGCAAGACAAAAAAGAGTGGGACACCAGCTCCCACTCCAACGCCGCGCGGTCTAGAGTTCCTCAATCTAATTTAGTACCGGTTTCCGTCAAGATGAGGGCCGCTTTGCGCGAGCCCTGCTATTCTGGTTATCCCGAGCGTATTCGCGGGATCCCGTGGAAGTTACCTTTGAGGTCTCGCAACGGGATCCCTCGGCTTTCGCTTTGCGTGACGACGCGGGTGGACCCGGCTTGAATCCTTGATCGTTTGCTCTTTCGCAATCAACCTTGCGCGATGGTGTCGGACCGACCTGGGCGAAGAACATGGCGGAAAATATTCCTCGCCAAGTGGTGGCAGCGGCGACGGATTCACGTCGTTTTGTTTGTTTGGGCCGCGATTTATCTGCCCGGGCTGGGCTCCCTCGAAATCAAAGGGGAGGAAGGGCGAAGAATTTTGCCGGCCGTGACCATGCTCCAAACCGGCAACTATCTTGTGCCGTATGTCGGGAGTGAACCGTACTTCCGCAAACCTCCGTTGGTTAACTGGATTGCCGCCGCTTCCTTCAAACTTACCGGATTTCGCACGGAGTGGACGGCGCGGCTTCCTTCAGCACTGGCCGTTCTCACGGTGGCGCTTGCTTTCGTAACTCGCGGGCGACGCGCTCTCGGAACTATCGGGTCCCTCTTCGCTGCACTGATCTGGCTGGTCAACGCCGGCAACATGGAAAAAGGCCGACTTATCGAAATTGAGGGTATCTACGTCTCGTTAACCGCGCTCGCATTTATATTTTGGGTCGCAGCTTATCGCGAGGAAAGAATCGGATTGCGGCTCTGGTTGATTCCGGCAATTTTCCTCGGCTTGGGAATGCTGGCGAAAGGTCCTGTGCCGCATCTGCTTTTCTTTTATGGGCCGCTAATCGCCATTCTGTGGAACGATCGCAAGCTGGCCATGCTCGCCGGCCGCGAGCATGGCATCGCCCTTGTCATTATATTTGGCATGTTCGTGGCCTGGGCCCTCCCGGCCTTTTTGCTTTCCGACTGGGGGCACGTGGCCCGGGTTTGGTCGCGCCAGTATACCGGTCGTGTTTCCGGAAACGGATTTCTATTTTCCTCCTGGGTGATGAACATCCCGCGCGCTCTGGTGTATTTGCTGCCGTGGTTACCTCTGACATTGCTGCAGTTCGATGAGCCAGCGGAATTGCGTCGACGTCATTTTGCGCTGCTGATCGGCATCACGATTCCGTTTGTGCTCGTGAACCTTCTTCCGGGCGCATTACCCCGGTTCGCCATGCCTGCGCTCGGTCCGGCGGCGTGGTGGTTGGGTGAGTTGTTGGCGCACGAGAATTTGCACTGGCCGCGGTGGCTCTCCGGAAAGAGATTTGCGCCACGATTACGAAACCGGGTCGTGGTGATTTTGGTCGCGCTCGGATGCATCTGGGGTCTGGGTTACGGACTCATTGCCGTTCCTTTCCTGCGAAAACACGAAAAGGTGCGGCAACACGCACGGCAGATCGACGCCATTATTCCTGCGAATGTTCCGGTCTATGCGGTGAATCCGAAATACCAGCCTTACCTCTTTTATGTGCACGCGCCCATTCGTTACGTCAGCACGATGGAGCAGCTGCCCGCGGACACGAAATTTTTCCTGGTGCAGGGCGATGACGAAGAGGAAGCCCAACAGATAAAACGATGGCGGCCGAGCCGGGCCCAGATGGTGTTGCGGATCAAAGATTATCGCGAACACGAGGAGGTTCTGTTTTCGGTGACGCCGCCGCGGTGAGGAGCCTGCTGGAAGCCCGCGCTTCCTTTTTGAAACTGTTGGCGGAACGAGTGACATGGCCGGGACCCGGCAACATCTGTTCCAGTTGACAACGCGCGGTAAAGGTCTTGCTTGAGAGATGAGATCGTTAGTGTGCTAACGATTTTCCAATCCTATGAGCAAGTTCGATCCCGAGAGCTTCGGGCCGCTCCTTGGCGGCACCGCCCGAGCATGGCGAATGAAGCTCGATGAACGTCTTAAACCGATGGGGTTGAGCCAGGCGAAATGGCGAACATTGCTCCATCTCGCCCGTGCCCCGCAGCCGCTTACGCAAGCGCAGATCGCGGAACATACTGGCATTGAAGAGCCAACGCTGGTGAGTTTGCTTCACCGCCTGGAAAAAGAGAGATGGGTCGTGCGCAAGCATTCCGCGCGCGATCGACGCTGCAAGACGGTGCATTTGCAACCCAGAACCCAGCGTGTGATCGCCCAAATTAATGCGACTGCGCTGCAGTTGCGGCGCGAGTTAATTAAGAACATTCCAGTACGCGACATGGAGGTATGTGTGCGTGTGCTGAACCACGTGCGCGAACGGATCGATCACGCGCCCGGCACAAATGGAAACAGAGGGAAACACAAATGAGCACGCTGACGGACGTAAACACAGCGATGCGAGAACGCGTCACGCATCTGGAACGGCGTTACGGCCGCAAACGTGTTTATGTCGTAACGGGCATTGTCGCGCTGCTGGTTCTTCTTTTGACGATTCGTGCCATTAACAGTCGTCACAAAGCAACGCCGCCCCCGGCGCCGCGGTCGGTAGCAGTGACAAAAGTTATCGCAAAGGATGTTCCGCTCTACTTGGATGAAATCGGCACCTGCACTGCAGTCGAGACCGTGCAAATCCAGGCGCAGGTGAGCGGGCAAATTATCTCACGCGACTTCCAGGATGGTGCCGATGTCAGGAAGGGCGATGTATTGTTCCGAATCGATGCGCGTCCGTTTGAAGCGGCGCTCGCCTCTGCGCAGGCTGATGCAGCTCTGGCACACGCGACGCTTGCGCGACAAACGGAATTGCGCTCGAAGGCGGTAGTCGCCGGGCAGGATTATGACACGGCGATGGCGAACGCGATGAAAGCCGATGCCGCGGTCAAATCCGCGCAGGTGAATCTCGATTACTGCACGATCCGATCCCCAATCGACGGGCGAACAGGCATCCGCAATGTCGATATTGGCAATCTTGTCGGCCCGAGCAGTCCGCCGCTCCTCACCGTGCAGCGACTCGACCCGATCTACACTGATTTTACCATCGCCGAACCAGACATCCCCCGGGTCCGTCAGCATTTAAATGGGCCCCCCTTGCAAGTGCTGACTCAGGCCGAGAACGATTATCTTCCGCCACGTCGCGGAGAATTGACCTTTATCGATAACGCGGTGCAGCCCGGCCTGGGCACGGTGAGAGCGCGCGCGACGACCGACAATCACGATCGTGGTCTGTGGCCCGCACAATTCGTTCGCGTGCGGCTAATTTTGCAGATACTCAAAAATGCGATGCTGGTGCCGAGCGGCGCCGTGCAAATCGGACAAAACGGGCCATACGTTTTTGTCGTCAAATCGGACTCGACGCTCGACTTGCGTGAAGTAAAGCCGGGACAAAAGCAAGACGGCGATATGACGGTGATTACGCAGGGTCTGAAGTCCGGCGAAAGTATTGTCACGCGCGGCCAGCTCCAGCTCTCACCCGGAATGAAGGTTGCCGCGCAGGAGGAGAAGCAGCCGCACGATGGTGGCGCAAACAGCGCTGCGGCTGATTAGTGAAATGAAACACATTCCTCCCGACGGTGACGAAGCCGAGCCGTCGCGCAGCCGGCGCACCAGCGCAGCGCAAAAGCTGACGCAATTTTCTTCCGGACTTTCGCGACCATTTATTCAGCGACCGGTCATGACGATGCTGCTGACTGTGTCGGTCCTGGTCTTTGGCATCCTCAGTTACAATCAACTCGCGGTAAATGATCTGCCGGCGGTCGATTATCCGGTGATTTCCGTGACTGCTTCGTATCCCGGCGCGGACCCCGTCACCATGGCCAACACCATCGCTACGCCGTTGGAAAAGCAGTTCATGCAAATTCCCGGTATTAGCCTGATCACGAGCTCGAGCTCGCAGGGTAACACGAACATCACAATTCAATTCGATCTGAGCAAAAGTATCGATGCCGCCGCCAGCGACGTGCAATCGGCCATTCAGCGCGCGGAAGGACAGTTGCCCGCAGATCTGCCGAGCCCACCGACGTTCACAAAAACAAATCCGAACGACCAACCAGTCATGTACGTCGCGCTCACCAGCGACACACTTACTGATGGCGAACTTTATCGCTACGGCACAACGGAGGTCGCGCAGCGCGTTAACATTCTGCCAGGCGTCGCCCAGGTCCAAATCTATGGGGTAAAACGCGCGATTCGGATCAAAGTGGATCCGGGTAAGCTGGCCACGCGCGACATGACCTTCGATGAGCTCGCGGCTGCGGTAAAAGCCGGGACCGTGTACTCGGGAGCGGGCCAGTTCGACGGCAAAAATAAATCTTTCACTCTGCGACCGCAGGGACAGATCGACACCGCCGAGGGTTATCGCAATGTAATTGTGAAACGTGGTCCGAACGGCTCGCCCGTTTACCTGCGCGACGTTGCGCGAGTAGTGGAGGGGGTGGAGAATGAGCGGCTGTCACGTCATTTCTTCGCGCGCGGATTCAATCCGCCGGCGTCGGTTATCGTTTTTGCCGTTTCGCGACAGGCGGGTGCGAACGCGGTGCAGGTCGCTCGGTCCGTGCGCGACTTGCTGCCTGAATTGCAACGCGAACTCCCCGGCTCGATTCGTCTGCTGCCCACCTTCGATCGCTCACAATCCATTGTGAACTCGCTTCACGACGTCCAGTTCACTCTCCTGCTCGCGTTCATGCTCGTTATTTTCGTTATCTTCGTTTTTCTTGGCCGCGCCAGCGACACCTTCATCCCGATGGTCGCGCTGCCAATGTCGTTTCTGATCACATTCGTGGCGATGTGGTGGCTCGGATATTCCATCAATAACCTCACGCTCATGGCGCTTACCCTTGCCATTGGCTTTCTCGTTGATGACGCGATCGTCTTTTTGGAAAACGTCGTCCGCCGTGCCGAAGCCGGTGAAACCATTCTGAAGGCGACGATGAATAGCGCCGGCGAAATTTCTTTCACCATTTTGTCGATGACGCTTTCGCTTGCAGCGGTTTTTATTCCGCTGGCCTTCATGCCCGGATTGCTCGGGCGTATCTTCCGTGAGTTTGCCATCACCATCATCGTAGCCATTCTTGCCTCGGGTTTGGTCTCATTAACGCTGACGCCGCTGATGTGCTCCCGCATTCTTAGGGAGCGCAACATCAAGCATCGCAAAACCTGGACCGAGCATTTCGTTGAGAGGTTCTTCTATCCGATCCGGGACGCTTACGGCCGCAGCCTACATTGGTTTCTTGATCACGGCTGGATCGCCGCACCAATCATCCTGGCCTGCGTCATCGGGGTCTGGTTTTTCTTCAGCCAACTTTCCTTTACCCTTTTGCCCACTGGCGATAGTGGCGTGATCCGCGGTTTTTTCCTCGTCCCTGAAGGCGCTTCGCCCGACTACCAACGTCAGCTGCAAGCGCAACTCGACCCGATTCTTCAGGCCAATCCCGCGGTCGATAAGTATTTTACGGTTGCGGGTCGTGCCGGCTTGGGCGCGGGCGTTTTTACTGTTTTGTTCTTGAAAGACAAAAGCGAGCGCGCGGATATCGAGACGGTGGCGGCGCAACTGCGCAAAGCTTGCAGCGGTATCCCCGGCGTATTGCCGACTCTTAATCCGCAACCGGTGTTGCAAATCAATATCGGGGCGACCGGCAGCCAGTTCGGCCGCTACTCCTATGCGCTGAGTGGCATTAGCCCGGATGAAGTTTACGACGGCGCCGATAAGCTCGGAGCGAAGCTGCACGATTATCCGGGGTTTGCCAGTCCGCCACGCTCCGATCTATTTCGTGCCACCCCTAGTCTTGACATCCAAATCGACCGCGATCGCGCCGGCATGTATGGAGTTTCAACCACGCGACTCCAAAGCCTGTTGCGCTCAGCCTATTCGCAAAACTATGTCTACCTAATTAAACAGCCGGAGGACCAATACCAGGTTATTGTCGAAGCCGACGATCGAGCGCGGACCAGCCCGCAGGATTTGCGGGAAGTGTATGTAAAGCCTGATACCGGTAATGCCATGATTCCAATCCGCGCCGTTACCAAATCGCAGGAGGTCGTCGGTCTTCAATCCGTCAATCACCTCAATCAATTCACGAGCGTGACCTTCGGATTCGATACCAAGCCCAATGTGGCGCTCGGTGATGCGATCAATTACATCCAGGAATCCGCCGCCGAAGTATTGCCGCCGAGCGTCAAAGGCGACCTCCAGGGCGAGGGGTTAGTCCTTCAGCAACTTTTCCAGGCGCTGCCATTTCTTATCATTGCTGCCGTCTTCGTCATGTACGTCATCCTCGGCATTCTTTACGAAAGTTATGTCCATCCAGTAACTGTGTTGTCCACCTTGTTCCCGGCGGTAGTTGGCGGGCTAATGACGCTGTGGCTGTTCAACAGCACGCTATCACTTTATTCCGTTATCGGATTGTTCCTCCTCATGGGTTTGGTGAAGAAGAACGGCATCATGATCGTGGACTTTGCTCTTCACCGGCTAGATGAAGGTTATGAATGGCGTGACGCGATCCAGGAAGCCAGCGTCGAACGTTTCCGTCCAATCATCATGACGACGCTGGCCGCACTGATGGGCGCGATGCCCATCGCTTTAGGAGTAGGTGCAGACGGCGCATCGCGGCGTCCACTCGGTCTGGTGATCGTGGGCGGCCTTATCGTGTCACAGTTACTAACCCTGTACGTTACACCAGTGATCTATCTCTGGCTGGAATGGTTTCAGGAGAATGTTCTCGATCGCGTTCCATTCTTACGCAGCGCGCACTTCCACGAGCACGAATTTGCAGATCGGCCCGAGACGAGGCATCCGGCTCCGGTCACGACCACGTAGGCGAACAAGATTTGATTTCGTTCGCCCCGAGGGTCTGCGTCACTTCAAAACTCAGGTCGCTCGGATCGGCCTTTGCGAAGGCCAGGATATGATCGATTAGCGCGAGGAGGCGGCGGCCACTGCTCAGAATGTGCTGAACGTTTGCTTCCTGTTTCTCAGTTAGTCCGTTGTTCGATGCCAGCAACTGGGCAAACCCCAGGATGTGATTCATAGGCGTCCGTAGCTCGTGACT